>NZ_JBQHQF010000032.1:0-15351 GCF_052067635.1 Collinsella sp. HCP3S3_E5
ACAGCGTGGGCGGCGTGTGCAGGCGCGTCTACGCCGAGCTGGAGGCCGCGCGCGGCGCCTCGAGGTTCGACGGCGTGCGCCGCATCGGCATCGACGAGACGTCGTACAAGAAGGGCCACAAGTACGTCACGGTGGTCGTCGACCACGACCGCGGCTGCCTCATCTGGGCGCACGAGGGCACCGGCAAGGACGTGCTCAACCTGTTCCTCGACGAGCTCACGCGCGAGCAGAGGCGCGCCATAGAGGTGGTGACCGCCGACGGCGCGAGGTGGATAAGGCAGCTGGTCAAGCGCCGCTGCCCCAACGCGAGGTGGGTCATGGACCCCTTCCACGTGGTCCAGTGGATGAACGACGCGCTCGACGCCGTGCGCTGCGAGGAGTGGAACGCCGCCAGGGCCGCCAGGCCCAGGCCCGAGGGCAAGCGCGGCAGGCCTGCCAAAGGCGAGCTGCCGCCCGAGGAGGTCAGGGCGCTCGAGGAGGAGGCGGCCTCCATCAAGGGCAGCCGCTACGCGCTCGTGAAGAACCCCGAGGACCTCACCGACGGCCAGAGGGCGAGGCTCGAGGCGCTCAAGAAGAGGGCCGGCTCGCGGCTGGTCAGGGCCTGGGAGCTCAAGGAGGACCTGCGGGCCGTCTTCCGGGCAGCCGACGGCTCCGAGGCCGCCGAGCTGCTCGACGACTGGATGCACAGGGCCGCCTACTGCAAGATCGCCAAGGTCGTCGCCGTGGAGAAGAAGGTGCGCCGCCGGCGCGACGACATCATCGCCGCAGTCGAGCTCGGCATCAGCAACGGGCGCGTAGAGGCCATCAACAACAAGATCAAGGTGACGGTGAGGATGGGCTACGGCTTCCGCAACACCGACAACCTCGTGGCCCTGCTCATGCTCAGGTGCGGCGACTGCCAGCCCCAGCTCCCGGGTCGCCCGGTGAAGGCGAGGAAGAAGGGCGTGAAGGGAGCGAAGAGCGTTGCTGCCTAGGCTAGCCCCTTGTCACACAAACTACCGAAGCCTCCTTTTTTCACCTGCTGAAGGTTATCAATCTTCTTATTGAGTATCTCGGCATTCTTTCTTCTGCCAATGCCCTGGCGGGCAGATCCACCCCCCTTTCGGCTGGTTCGGGGGCACAGGCATGCCCTGACGGGCAGATCCACCGCCCTTTCGGCTGGTTCGGGGTCGCAGGCATGCCCTGGCGGGCAGATCAGCGCCTTTTCGGCAGGTTCGGGGGCGCAGGCATGCCCTGACAGACGGCTGCATTGCCCATATGCGTTTTGCGCGCGAGGACCCTGTTGCTCCTGTCAAAAGCGTGGCGAAATGAAGTGGCCCAAAAGAGGGCAGCAGAATACCGAAATCCCAGCTTGAAATAGCTCAGCTATTTGTCACTGTGCGGTTCTGCCTGCTATGATTAGCCATGCACTGCTGGGGAAGACTCATCCGCTAGAATTGCTTGGACGAAAGGAGACGCAATGGTACTCGACAGATACGCGCGATTTGCTGACAGCGCCGACGTGCTCTCTTGCCCCCTTTGCCACAGCGCCCTGAAGCTGCAGGAAGGGAGCCTCGTATGTCCGAAGAGGCACTGCTTCGATATCGCAAAGCAGGGGTACGTAAACCTTCTAGGGCCCTCCAGGCAGTCAGCCCACTACAGCAAAGAATCCTTTGAGAGCCGCATGGCAATCCTGGAGGCAGGGTATTACGACCACGTGAAAGAAGCCGTCCTCACCGCGGTAGGAAGGGCCCTTTCCCCAAGCGAGGGTCCTGCAGCTGTGAACGCGACGCCATTCCGCGTGCTCGACGCGGGATGCGGAGAAGGCTTCTATGCACGTGCAATCCGAGAAAACCTCTGTGTCGACGTGGTGGCGTTTGACCTCTCAAAAGACGCCATGCTGATGGCGGCCCGCCACGATTCCAGAAAGGCGGTCAAATGGCTGGTTGGCGACCTGACGAACATCCCCGTGCTGAAAGGCTCCATCAACTGCGTGGTGGACGTATTCGCTCCCTCGAACTACGACGAATTCAAGCGCGTTCTCACCCCAACCAGAAACGCCTCCGCGCCAGGAGTGCTGGTCAAAGTGGTTCCAGGCAGCAATCATCTTACGGAGCTGCGCCACCTTGCTGAAGGATCTTTGCGCAGCAAGGAATACTCAAACCAGCTGGTGACCGATTGCTTTGAGAAGCACTTCAAGATGACCGACCGCATCAAGGTGACGCGCACCTTCGAGATGTCCGAAAGGGACGTCCGCGTGTTCGCCGAGATGACGCCGCTGCTGTTCGGCATCGACGCGGAGTCCCTAAATCTATCGCGTGTGAAAAGCATCACCATCGAGGCTGAATTGCTGGTGGGCACCCCTCGCTCCCAAGGCCCTTCATGAGCTCAGCCAGCTCATCATCCTCTTAATTGCAGGGCTGAAGGACAGCCCTTGTCAACCGCCCCAGAAGAAATCTGGCTCTTCGGTGGTTTCTGTGGGAGAGATTCCGGCATAGGCCCAGCTCAGCGGGCGAAAACAACGATCTGGAACTGAAACGGCCCCGGGAGGGGCCGTTTCCGCGTCATCCGCCTATGATTGCTAAGCCAAATTCAGACAACCGAAGAGGTGTGACGCATGAAGAGTCTACTACTTCTCGCCCTCGGTCTGGCCCGCACGGTCGTCCTGGGCGCGCGCATCGAGGCCGAGCGCATCGTCGTGAGCGTCCGGCCCTACAAGCGCGAGCAGCGCCGCTGCCCCGTATGCGGCAGGGCCTGCGACTTCTACGACATGGCGAACCGCGGGGCCCCCAGGCTGTGGAGGGCGATGGACCTGGCGCGCTCGGCCTGCTACCTGGAGTACGCGCCCTGCAGGGTGCGCTGCCCGGAGCACGGCGTGCGCACCGAGGCCGTCCCCTGGGCGCGGCACGGGGCGCGCTTCACGCGCGACTTCGAGGACTGGGTGGCGTGGCTGGCGGTCCGCTGCACCGCCTCGGCGGTCTCCGAGCTCGCCCGCGTCGAGTGGCACAGCGTGGGCGGCGTGTGCAGGCGCGTCTACGCCGAGCTGGAGGCCGCGCGCGGCGCCTCGAGGTTCGACGGCGTGCGCCGCATCGGCATCGACGAGACGTCGTACAAGAAGGGCCACAAGTACGTCACGGTGGTCGTCGACCACGACCGCGGCTGCCTCATCTGGGCGCACGAGGGCACCGGCAAGGACGTGCTCAACCTGTTCCTCGACGAGCTCACGCGCGAGCAGAGGCGCGCCATAGAGGTGGTGACCGCCGACGGCGCGAGGTGGATAAGGCAGCTGGTCAAGCGCCGCTGCCCCAACGCGAGGTGGGTCATGGACCCCTTCCACGTGGTCCAGTGGATGAACGACGCGCTCGACGCCGTGCGCTGCGAGGAGTGGAACGCCGCCAGGGCCGCCGCCAGGGCCGCCAGGCCCAGGCCCGAGGGCAAGCGCGGCAGGCCTGCCAAAGGCGAGCTGCCGCCCGAGGAGGTCAGGGCGCTCGAGGAGGAGGCGGCCTCCATCAAGGGCAGCCGCTACGCGCTCGTGAAGAACCCCGAGGACCTCACCGACGGCCAGAGGGCGAGGCTCGAGGCGCTCAAGAAGAGGTGTTAGCGTCGGGTTTATTTAGCCACCATAGAGTCGAATTAATATCGCCATTAATGGCCGCGCTAATTTAGCCAATCGAGTCGCGTTTATTTAGCCAATACACCAGCGCTCAATTGATTGTTGTTTCCTAGTTGTGTTTACCTACTCAGCTTAATCGCCTGCGGGACAGACTCGACCGAGAACGTCTCGCACTCCGATCCCCTGAAGCTCGCGCCCTTCATCATGAACACGGATGCGCGGTCGAAGATCCTATCCAGCGTGCACATCAGCGTCTCGTCTCCCGTGAAGAATTCATCCCAGTTAACCGGCGGGGTGTTGCTGGTGAGGATAAGAATGTTCGGCCCTTCTTTCTCGTAACGTCGGTCTATGATGTCGAAGAACATGTCGGTGCACGCGCGGTTGAACGTGCAGCGGCCTATCTCGTCGATAACCAGGCAGGATGGCTTTACCAGAAAGTTGACCGCCTTGGCGGGGTTTCCGGATTCGATGGACCGCTCCAGCCTGTCCTTGAGCTCGGTGGCCTTCAGGTAGTAGGTTTTGTACCCGTTGAGGCAGCATTCCCTGGCGTACGCCTGCGCAAGGTGCGTCTTCCCGATTCCGCCGGGCCCTATGAACGCTATGTTCTTGCGCGCATGCAGGTTCGCGAGCGACGAAAGCTTCCTGATCGCCGCGGCGTCACGTCCCTGGATGCGCTTGAAGTCGAACCCTTCGAAGGTCTTGGGCGCCTTCTGCGGCAGCCTGCTCATCCTCAGCAGCGTGTCGATCGTCTTGTCGTGCTGCGTCTTCGCAAGGTAGGCGAAGACGGATTCCACTGCGCGCAGCTCGTCATCGCCGAAGTCGTTCCTCACCGCCAGCTCCGCAACCTCCTCGGGCGTCATGGCAACCTTGAAGCCCGATGCGGCCGCGCTGATGGAAGCATAGAGCCTGTCCGTCTCGGTATTTGTCATAGCAGGTCACCTCCGAAGTCGAACTTGGCCAGCATGCTCTTGCCCCTTGGCGGCTCGATCTGCGCTACCGCGGTCCCGGGAGGAACGCTGGGCAGTTCCACCGGCTGCGCTTCAAGGTACTGGTCCTCGCAGAAGGAGTCGCGCTTGCCCCATGTGACCGGATGCACCGCGAGCTCGCGGGACAGGTCATCGCTGTAGATACGGAGAAGGCCGCCTTCGCGGTTGACGCGACAGTCGCGATCCGCGTACCAGTACGGCACGCCGAACCTCCTGCCCTCGTAGCTGACGAACCCGTCGAAGCTGATTCTTCTCCTCGGGCAGAGATAGAGCGCAAGCTCGCCATCCAGCACGACGGATTTACACGCCGGCAGGCACGCGGCCCTGTGCGCATCCGCGGGAACGAGGTCGAGAGCGCGCCTGTATCGATTCGATTGGGATGCGCACCACTCCAGGGCCTCGATGTTCAGCTGCGTGATGTCCTGGAAGGCCCTTCCAGCGAGGAAGTTCCCCTTGACGAACTGCACCAGGCGCTCCACCTTGCCCTTGGTGAACGGGTGCCTTGGCTTGCACAGCCTGGTCTTGAAGCCGACGCACGCCATGAAGGCCGCATAGTCTAGCTGCCACATCGGCGAGCCGTGCGCATCACGACCGACGACCACGCTCTTCATGTTGTCGGTGAGGACGTACTCGGGGATGCCCATCACCATGAACGCGTGCACCATGCCGATAAACAGATTCTCCTGCCTGGCATTGGGGAAGAACTCGATGTAGCAGGTGCCGCAATGGTGGCATACCATAGCGAAGCAAGCGATCTTGTAGGCGCTGCCCTCCCAGTCGATGACGTTTGTGAAGCCCCAGTCCATCTGGTAGGCCTCGCCGGGTGCCGTCTGGAACCTGGTGCCGCGGCTGCCTTGCGGGGCGACGAGCCTCCGCTTCGCCGGAACGAGCGACATGTTGTCCTTGATGTACTGCTTGATTGCGGTGACTCCGCCAGAGTATCCCTGCTCCCTGAGCCTGTCGAGGCAGACCGATGAGTTGGTGACGCCCTTTCCCAGCAGCTCGTCGATGGTGCCCGTGTAGCCGGTGAGCACCGTTTTGGCAGAGCGTTGGCCAGTGCGTCCGTGCGGCGTGACCTTGAAGCCTTTTTCTTTCAGGGTTCTCGCCTTGGACCTCGAGAGTCCGGTCCGGCGGCAGAACTCTGCAAGGTTCAAGGTGCGAAAGTCCAATTCGCCGCCGTAGTCTTCGTTCATTTCTTCAAGAGCCTTGTCTATAATCTCCTGAAGGCCATTGCGTGTTTGTATGTCCATAATCCTCCTAACACTGGTGTATTGGCGTTATCCAGTTTAGGACCGACTACGGTGCGCAGTGGCTATTTTTATTCGGCTGGGATTGGCTAAATAGTTGCGACCCTGGTTGGCTAAATTAACCCGACGCTAACAGAGGGCCGGCTCGCGGCTGGTCAGGGCCTGGGAGCTCAAGGAGGACCTGCGGGCCGTCTTCCGGGCAGCCGACGGCTCCGAGGCCGCCGAGCTGCTCGACGACTGGATGCACAGGGCCGCCTACTGCAAGATCGCCAAGGTCGTCGCCGTGGAGAAGAAGGTGCGCCGCCGGCGCGACGACATCATCGCCGCAGTCGAGCTCGGCATCAGCAACGGGCGCGTAGAGGCCATCAACAACAAGATCAAGGTGACGGTGAGGATGGGCTACGGCTTCCGCAACACCGACAACCTCGTGGCCCTGCTCATGCTCAGGTGCGGCGACTGCCAGCCCCAGCTCCCGGGTCGCCCGGTGAAGGCGAGGAAGAAGGGCGTGAAGGGAGCGAAGAGCGTTGCTGCCTAGGCTAGCCCCTTGTCACACAAACTACCGAAGCCTCTAAAAAAGCCGATAACACATAGGTTTTTTGACCTAATGCGTTATCGGCTCTGCGTCTATGCGTCTGGCACTTTTAATCATTTTTTTTTGAATTTATTATATGTGTTAGCTAACTGTCCACAAGCCGCGTTAATCTCTCTGCCATGAGAAACTCTTATAGTAACTTCAAGTCCTGCTTGCTCTAATTGATGTTTGAATGCAACTATTTCCCGTTTCTGTGGTGCTTTAATTCTTGAATTGCTTGTTGGGTTGTATTGTAACACGTTAATCATAACTTTTTTGCCCCGAAACCATTTTGCAAGTTGTCTTACATCTGAGGGCCGGTCATTTATACCCGGTAAAAGCAAATACGCAAAGACAATTTTGCGATTATGCCTTTCAGAATAGGATAAGGCTTGCTTAACAACATCTTCAATAGCATATATGCGCATGTGAGGAATAATACGATTTCTTGCAGATTGTGTTGCTGCGTGTAAAGATATTGTCAACTGAATTTTAAGATGTTCCTCGCGCAATTTTTTTAATTGATCGACCGGACCAACTGTTGATATGGTAATGCCGTCGGTTGGAAAGTTGAGCCCATATCTATCTCGGAGAATATGGATTGCTTTTATCAAGTTGTCATAATTGAATAAAGGCTCTCCCATACCCATAAAAACGATACGGTTTACTTTTCGACGCAACAATATAATCTGTTGTACGATTTCTGACGATGTTAGATTACGAACAAAGCCATTTCGCCCGGACTCACAAAAAATACAACCAACAGGACAACCGACTTGTGTGCTCACGCAAACAGTTCCACCATCTCGCCGCTTGATAAAAACCGTTTCAATGTATTTGTTGTCTTTCAGTTCGTAAACATACTTTTCAGTATCACTGCTTTTGCAAATATTTTTTACCAACATTGATAGATTTTTTTTGCGTGGTAATTGCTTATATAATTCTTCATATAAGGCTTTTGCTTCATTCTCGCCAATAACTTCCGACATTTCTTTGTAAGTAAATCCGTATGGATCATTCCGTACTTCCGCAGGCGTATATTTAGGTAAACGTTTCATTTTTATATCCTTTCTTCTAAATAATAAAAGTTTGTTTTTCTGTATTTTTGATTACAATCTCTAATTTTTCTACATCAATGATATGCGTCAATTTGCATTTAGGGCAGAAAAGAGGAAAATCTTTTAATACAGTATTATGAAATACTTGAACTCTCGTCTTTCCGTTACAAATCGGACATTTTATCCAATATTTTTTAAGCATTATATTTCACTCGTCCTTTTTACACAAAAAAATGGGCTCTTCTGGTTCTGTATGGAGTTGCTTTCGCCGCCGTCCCTGTCCTCGTCCCCCACTGATAAGCGGGAGTAAAGGGCTGTGATTTTGCTGTAATCATTCATGTGCATACCCTCCTGCGTCAATATATGTGTTGCTTACAGTTAAGATTATGCACCTCATCGGGCAGAGCCGTACTCCGCGCCCTTGCGGTATTTCTTCGCGTTTTTCCCTTTGACATAGACTATCAAGCGGATAATCACCGCACCGACAATGCCGACAAGCAAATCCAACGGGTAAACGCTCGGCAAGGCGTTTTCAAAGGCTGCGGAAAATCCTTGTGTGATATTCAGTATCTTTGCAGAAATATCCGCGCCGGGGGCAAGCCGCACCGCCTGTCCGACTTTATCAAAGAGATAGACAAAGAACACATAGGGGATATTCGGAAGTATCAGCTTTTTGTAGTTGATCTGCTTCATATCTCGCGCCCCCTGTCCATTTTCTTTACCTTGTCGCGGGCGGCGTTAAGCTGCTTCGCCTTGTCCTTTGCAGCGGCAAGGGCTTTGCGGATAGAGGGCGTTTTCTCCCGGTTCAGCTTCTTTGCGGAAAACTCTTGAAACGCTGCGGTCATAACGTCCGCGTCCCGGCCTTTGAAAAACACAAGGTAACGGGTCTGCTCGCCCTTAACCTTTTTTAGCGAAAAATCTATGTTGTATTTCTTCGCCGTACTCTCAAAGGCTTTAATATTGCTGTCGGTGATCTCGATGTTGGAAACACCCGCGTTCTGCTTCATAAGCTGCCGCATGGTCTGTTTCCCATGCGCGGGTTTGCTTTTCTGCTCCAAAAACTTTTGGATTGCTTTCTGTAACGCCTGTTCGGTAAGCCGCGCCGCGCCTTTTCCCACTTTGACGTATAGGGCAATCGTTTTTTGGGTTACTTCCTCCTGCAAGGTATCAACTCCTTTCCCGGTAAAGTGCGGCTATGCTCATTCGCCGCCGTATAAGTCGTGATTGACAAGGGCGGTATAGTAGCTGTCAATGGTACTCGGCGCGTTGAACAGCACCGCTTTTAGATACTGCTTGATGTTGCGCACTTTGGTTGTGTTCTCCCTCATGCAATCCAAAACAAACTCAATATGGCTGCTGTTCAGCTTCAAAAACTTGGATTTCACCAATTCGGCGGGGTAGTCGTCCCCGGCAATACGGATTGTCTTTCGGGCTGTGCAGACGGTTTCCAGCATAAGGTCAACAATCTCGTCCAAACGGTCTTTGTCAATTTTGCAGTTTTGAATGAGATGGTCGTATTCGATATTGTCCTTGATAATCTCCCTGTAAATCTCTACTGCGCTATTGCTTTTCGCTTCCGTTCTTTTCCTTTCCGGCGGCGTAGCCGCTTCGCCATGCGCAAAGGGCAAGGGGTTTAGGGAATGGAAAGGAATGGAATCGGTACTTGATAAATCAGTAATTGATTGTTCTTTACTTAATATATCTTTATTTAATTGCGTTGGATTTTCCAACGTAGGTTTTTCCTGCGTAGGTTTTTCCAACGTTGGATTATCCAATGTTGGATTTTCCAATGTAGGTAAATCCAATATAGGCGGCTGTCCGCCGCTGGTAGCTGCTTCCGGCTCTCGCGGCTGCGGCTGCTCGTATATGACGTAATCTGCGCCCCGCAAGCGTCCCTTTTCGTCGCGCTCCCGGCTGCGCACGATATATCCGGCTTTTTCGAGTTCCTTTACCGCTTCGCGGATTGCGTCGATCTTCTCCCGGTTGATATGGGATAAGCCCGCAAGGGTATAATCCCAATCTTCGGGCAGCGAAAGCATTTGCGACAACAAGCCCTTTGCCTTTAAGGACAATTCCTTGTTTCGCAAGTGGTGGTTGCTCATAACGGTATATCCCGTATTTCGCTCCACTCTGAAAACTGCCATATTTCCTCACTTCCTCTCTTGGTATGCGTGGACAATTAGAAAGCCGTTTTCGGCTGTTTTGGTATTGCAATATGCCCTTTGCCGTTTTCGCGTCTGCAAAGCCGCATGGCACAAGGGCTTTTGCCCGTCTATTTGTCCATGCTGGCGTGCGTTTTCCGCGTCCTTTTGCCGGGGCAATAGGGACACTCTTTGAAAACGCAAAACTCATATTTCCACCCGGGGCGGTAGAAACGGCAAGTGCCGCAATCTTCATCATCTCCGGCACAACCGGATTGATAGCGGTCAAATCCCGGCTTCTGCTGCATGAGCAATTCAAACGCCCGCTGCTTGCCCTTTGTGAAATACATTCCGGCTGCACCTCCTTTCCTGCGGACATAAAAAAACGGCGTTACTTTCTCCCCCAAAGGGGTTAAGGTAACGCCGTTTGTGTGCGTATTCAGTTTTTAACACATTCCCTGTCTATCCGCTGTCCGCAAAACCATTGATTTTATTAGCTTTTTGCCGCTATCGCTATCACACCTCATTATTATCCCGCCCGCGTTATACGTCGCCTAGCTATTAAACCCATTGAACTTGAGGTAGCTCATCAGGTACGCCTTCGATACAAAAGACGAAACCGCACTGCGTACGAGCAATGACTCGCGCGTAACCTGATGTGCGGTATCGGGCACGGGAGTCTGCTCAAGGGAAAAAGCCGCACGAATCGATGCCTCAAGTTGATCGACTACATAATCGAAAGCCGTCGGAGCGTCGTAGCTCAAGCGCTGAATATTAAAGAGCGCCTGAACCGCAGCGATGGGCAGCACCTGCTTAAAGATACAAATGGCAATGAGACGCGCAATCTGCTCGCGGCCATACTGCTTTTTAACCGGAGCAGGAACGAGGCCGACCTTTACGTAGTTATTGATCATCGAAGGCGTGATAACGGGCTGCTCTACGCAAATCGAAAGCGGCTCCATCCACAGTGCAACATATTCAATAACCTGATCACGATAGAGTGTTACGTTGGGCAGCTGGTCATAGCGTGGCAGGCTCAACGCATTGAGTTTACCCACCATATCGGACTGAATAAATGCATCCGGCAGCACCGTCGGCTGAATATCCTCCGGCTTAATGCTGACCGATGTATCGGACATCGGGATAACATGTTTGACGTGGTTCATAAGAGGCCTCCGTT
Source organism: Collinsella sp. HCP3S3_E5 (assembly GCF_052067635.1). Lineage (NCBI taxonomy): Bacteria > Bacillati > Actinomycetota > Coriobacteriia > Coriobacteriales > Coriobacteriaceae > Collinsella > Collinsella sp. HCP3S3_E5. Next base: position 10,776 of record NZ_JBQHQF010000032.1, read on the forward strand.
CGTTTTCTATATTGTATTCTAGATTATCTAGTTTTGCATACCACATAGCGGCTAAGTAAAAGTGGTTGGACAGCACATTGGCGCACCGTCCAACCACTTTGTATAAAGATAGCAACCTTACATAAGATATATTATCGTACTTATCCTCGTAAGAAGGCGTATGCGCTGGTAGCCGCTATGGCTCCGTCCGAAACGGCGGTCACAACCTGGCGCAAACGCTTGGAACGGATATCGCCGGCAGCAAACAAACCCGGCGTGCGCGTGGCCATCGAGTCGTCGGTGACGATACCGCCGTCAGGCGCCAGATCCACCAGATGCTGTACAAGCTCGGTATGGGGCTGTGTTCCGGCAAAGACAAAGATGCCAAACGAACCTGGATCGAAGGACTCGGAATAGGTATCACCGGTGGCGTTGTCCTTAAACGTGATAGTTGTAGGCATGGCCTCGCCCGATAGCTCCACAATACTAGTTTGGTACCTAACCGAAATATTATCTTTTGCGAGCACCTTTTGAACCACGCCATCGGGAGCACGGAACTGATCACGGCGCAAGACGATGGTCACGCTGCTGGCAATTTCTGATAAGAACAGGGCTTCCTCGCAGGCAGCATTACCGCCGCCAATGACAAAGACCTGTTTGCCACGAAAGAACATGCCGTCGCATGTGGCGCAATACGAAACGCCGCGACCGCGATACGTATCCTCGCCGATAAAGCCAGCAGAGCGCGGTGTGGCGCCCATGCAAGCGATAACGCTTGAGGCCACCGTGTCGCCCGTATCGTGATGCACCGTAAACAGCGCCGCATCCGCATCGTAATCGATACCCGTAACCATGCTCCATGCAACCTGTGCTCCCAGGCCCTCTGCATGTTGCTGAAAACGCTCGCCGAGTTCGGCACCGCTCAAGAGCGGAATGCCCGGATAGTTTTCGACCTCATTGGTTGTGGCGATCTGTCCTCCCGACATGCCTTGCTCAATCACGGTCGTCGTTAGGTTGGATCGCGCAGCATAAATGGCTGCAGCATAGCCCGCTGGGCCGCCGCCGATAATCGCAACATCGATCGGCTGATTGGTAGTCATGGAGTGTCCTCTCATCGAAACATTGGCGTTCTTTGCGCTCATACCCAAATTTGGGAGAACATGACAGTCATGCACTACAATGATTCTTTGCGAAACAACGATGAAGGGGAGTTATCGATGGATCAAACGCAGATGGGCAATGACGCTCCCCTGCCCACGCAAAGCGCCCCCCAATCGGAACAATTGATGCCGTCACCCGGACAAAAGCCCTTAGTAGCCATTGTCCACGCATCGGTTGGTTCGGGACACAAAGCGGCAGCAAACGCTATCGCACAAGCATTCGAGCTCATACGCGGCACCAAGGGCATACCGCAGGATGTCGAGATTAAGGTCTTGGATATCCTCGATTTTGGACGCATAAAATTCGACGGCAACAAAACGGCCGCATCGTTTACCGGCGCCACACGCCCAATTTATGACTTGACCTGGCGATATACCCTTACCGGACACCTGCTTTGGGGCGGCGGCACGGCATGGTCGCGCATTATGTTTCCCGCATTTAACGAATACGTTCGCACTCGTAGGCCTATTGCCGTGGTCGCCACACATATCACGGCAGCCAACGTTGCGGTTGGTGCGCGCGTCATTACGGGCATCGACTATCCCGTCATTTGCGTGCCGACCGATTACGAGGTGGAGGGCTGGTGGCCCCATAAGGACACTGACTTATTCTGCGTGGCTAACGAGTTTATGGCCGAGACGCTCCGCCCACGCAAGGTACCTGAGGCAAAGATACGCATTACGGGCATCCCTATTCGCGCTGGATTTGACACGGATTACAATCGTGAGGAAGAACTCGAGAAGTTCAATCTCCCTACCGACAAGACCATTGTGCTGGTAATGGCCGGCGCCAGTTTGCCTCAACCGTACGTTCGCTTTCGCGCGGCGATGGACCACACCCTCCCCTTCCTCCGTAGCTTCGAGGATATGCACTTTGTCTTTTTGCCGGGCAAGGACACGGAATACGCCACGCGCCTGAAAACGCTCTTCGAAGCCATGAAACTCGAAAACGTCACGGTCCTTGACTATGTCGATGACATGGCAGCGCTCATGCACGGCTGCGATCTGGCAATTCTCAAATCGGGCGGACTCACTGTTACCGAATGCCTGTGTGCACACCTGCCGATGATTCTGCTGGGCAAGTCCTATGGCCAGGAAAAGGCCAACACCACCATGCTCACCGACTTGGGCGCCAGCATGCATGTCACCACCGCTCGCGAGCTCATTGTGACGCTGCGCCATCTCCACGATCATCCCGAGTCGCTCAAGGCACTGCTCATCAATGGCGAAGTGCTACGTCGTCCACACGCGGCCGAGGACATCGCCATCGCAACCATGGAACTTACAGGCAAGCCCCAAAAGCGCAAACGAGCCTTCTGCCGCTTCTACTGGGGCGGAAAACCCGCGCATATCCGCTAGGGTCTTAATGTCCGCTTACCCGTGGGAGGCCCCTGTTTTAGAGTACGATACCGCATCAAAAGCTGTTTTTCAGCCGGGAAATGGGAAAAATGTTTTCCTGCAAAAGCAGTGTTTGCTTTTTTAGGAGACGAGGTTGAAAATTATGCACATACCCATGATGGAATACAGATAGATGAATTTGAAAGTGCAACAAGACGATATCCTATTTATGAATGTCTTTATAATCAGGAGAAAATATGTCTATGTCCGGCTCCTGTGGGAAGTGCTGCTGCCGTCCAAGTTTTAGAATATTTAATTGCAGGGGGTGTAACAAAGATTATTTCCGTCGGCTCCTGTGGCGTATTGGAAGACATCCCGGAAAATAGATTTTTGATACCTGTTTCTGCATTGAGAGATGAGGGAACATCTTACCATTATCTTCCTCCCTCCCGAGAAGTAGAGATTTCAAAGGCTGGTATAAATGCGATTGAATCTGCTTTAAGCCAAAAGAATATACCATATTGGGAAGTTAAAACATGGACAACAGACGGTTTTTATCGAGAAACAGTAGAAATGGTTCAGTATCGGAAAGAAGAGGGATGTCAAGTAGTAGAAATGGAATGTTCCGCATTGGCGGCGTGTGCAAAATTTAGAAAAGTTACATGGGCTATGCTGCTTTTTTCAGCCGATACTCTTGCAGACCCTCATAAATACCAAGAAAGAGAATGGGGAAAAACAAGTATATCCATAGCCTTAGAATTAGCCTTAGACGCTGTTTTATCAGTTGTTGAGGAGTAAAAATAAATACATATAGGAGTTACAATGAATATAAATGAATTTCCACAACAAGTAAATCAAGTTATTTCAATAGCAGAAACCATATTACAAGATCAAATATTGGGGATATATTTATATGGTTCAGCAACAATGAATGGGCTGCGTCCAGATAGTGATATAGATATACTGATAATTACTAAACAAGAATTGAGTAATTCAATCAGAGCAGATCTAACAAAGCAATTATTGAAAATTTCTGGCTCCGTAGGCTGTATTGAAAAAAGACCTTTAGAGGTAACTATTATCAATCAATCTGATATTGTTCCGTTGCAATTTCCGCCAAAATGTCAGTATATGTATGGTGAATGGCTAAGGGGAGAGATGGAAGCAGGAGAATATCCGCAAGCCTGCAATGACCCAGATATAATGATTTTATTATGGCAAGCAAGAAAAAATAGCATAACTTTGAAGGGGGCGGAAAGCAAAGAGCTTATTCCCGCTATCCCATTTCACGAAATTAAAAAAGCAATTCGGTTTTCTTTACCTGGTTTGATTTCCAGCTTTAAGGGTGATGAAAGAAATGTGTTATTAACCTTATCACGAATGTGGTTTACTTTAGTAACAGAAGAAATCACGACAAAAGATGTTGCCGCAAAATGGGTAATTTTAAAATTGCCGGAGAGATTTCCCCCCCTGCTAACAACGGCAAAGGAAGCTTATTTGGGAAATTTGTCTGATGAATGGGAGACAGTAGAAAAGGAAGCGATGGCACTTGTAGAATATATGAAAAAACAAATTGAGGAATTACTTAGAACAGAGTAGCAAAGTTAGCGGGGCCAATCAACGGTCAAGATGAACGGCGCATATGAAGTGACCGTCCCGTCTGGCTTTGCTGATGGGCAATCAAGGCGGGAAAGCCCTAAAATGGCTTCCCGCCCATTTCAATTATGAGAAAAGAAACACTCCAAAATCAGAAAGAGAGCGGCCAAGCACTTTGAGGGATTGGTCGCCTTGTTCACCCATTCAGCGGGACGGCGGGTGGCGGTCAAGGCCGGGTGTAAGCCCGTTCATTTCAGCCTTGACGGTTGCCCGCTGTCCTGTTACTTTTCCGGGAGTGTAGCCACAACTTCGGGACACTTTGTCCACAAGTCGGAGCGTAGGACGAGGGACGGGGGCTTTCATATACGCCCAGTCTGCTGTTGAAACCGGCTTATAGGACAAAATGTGTGTCCCGATAGAACATCCGTTTCCATCCATTAATCCAGCCAGAACGGGTACGGGTCCCTGTGGTGGAGGTCCTCCCACACGGCCCTGTCGCCCCA
>NZ_JBQHQF010000033.1:0-13273 GCF_052067635.1 Collinsella sp. HCP3S3_E5
ATCCCTCCGTCCCAGCCAAGGTAACTGAGCGCCCCGGGCTTTCATCAGTCCGGGGCGTTTTCTTGTGGGCATGCGGAGGGATTCGAACCCGCAAGGGTGCGGAGCTGAGGAGACGCGAAGCGTTTTCCAGCGCAGCACGCAAGGAGCGGGGCGACGCAGCGGGGCGCGGCCGCCGGCAGGCGGACGCGGAATCCCTCCGTCCCATATCAACAACGGGCTCTCCGTATCTCAACCGGCACTAAAGGAACGTCCCCAAGTGCCGGCTCATCCACCCTCAAAAGACAGACGCCCCAAGCCCGAAAGGACCAAGAGCGCCTTACATCAAGAAATATCAGCCCCGTTCCGAAAAGCGAGCCGTCATCTACAAAATGGCGCGTGGCCCCGGCGGGCCGGGCATTAAGTTTGTCGCGAGTTCCGCACGCAAAGAAGGCCACTTAATGTGGCCTTCGTCTTGCGCAGGACTGTAGAGCAGCAAACTTAATGCCCGGCCTGCCGGGGCCACGCGCCCCTAATTGTTCAGCATGCGGTCGAAGCTTCCCGAGTCGCCATCCCGATAGTCGGCGGTCATCAGAATCTCCTGCGGAATGCGACCTCCCTCGCGCAGCACATTGCGGAACTGCACGCGCGTGACCATAGGCAGATCCTTGATCGTCGCCGCCAAATTCTGCGGCACACCCTGATTGGCAGCCGCAGGCTCGCACTCGCCGCCAGCTTTCACGCGACGCTTGTGCTCGGCGAGCATGGCACGATACATGCCGGCATGCAGGCGAATCTCAACCACATTGGCATTGCGGGCCTGCTCGACGATGCGCGCACCCTCTCGGTCGATATCGCCCACGTAGTAGACATAGTTAAAGCGATAGCCGATCTCGGCCAGATAATCATCCAGTGCGTGCGAGACGCTCGCCTTGCAGCCACCGCCAAAGATCACGCCACCCACCTTGGTGCCAAAGAGCTTAGCGTGCTTGCGGCCGCGCAGGAGCTTGACGATCTCGTCATAGGTGTCTAGGTTCTCGACCATAATGAACGGCTTGTCGGCGCCCAGCGTAAAGAAGCCCGTAAAGTGCACGGGGCGGTTGGGGGCGACCTTAATCGCCTGCATGCTGATGCCCTTTTCGGTCATACGCCGAATCAAGCGCTCGCCGTGCTTGCCGTCAAAGGCCTTCTCATCGTTAAAAATCTGGTAGGCGCGCTGGCGACGCGAGGCGACCGGCGTGTCGGCACCGCGATTCTGCTCAATCCAAGCCTGGATGGTCGCAATCTCCTCGGCAATCTTGCGGTTGGACATCTCGTTGTGCTGAGTGCGCTGCGAAACCTTTTTGCCGTCCTTGCCCTCAACCTTAACGATTTGAGTCTGTTGCTCCTTAATCTTGGAGAGTGCAGCAGGTGTGGGAACGACCTTGAGCAGCTGCCTGCCCAGGACACGGGCCAGAGCAAACGCCGAAACCTCGCCATGAGCGGGCGGCTCAGGCTGCTGGGAGGCCGCATCGTTTGCAGTCGGTTTGGGCTGCGTCTGGGATTTGCACTTGGAATCTGTCCGAGTATTGCGCTCTTGCTTTGGCGCGGACGAGCCCTTTTGCGAACGCTCAGGCTTGCCCCCCTTTACTGGCTGGCGCTTGGGCTGCTCCGCCGGGATCTCAGTCTTCGCATCCTTGTTTTGCCCCGCTGCCTGCTCGGCCACGGATTCGGCATTTGAGCCACGGCCGCCACGATGACGACGACGGCGAGGCTTGCTCGAAGCGCTCTCCCCCGCTTTCTCGCCCGCAGACTGCTGGCCTCGGGGCTCGACATCGCCCGCAGGCCGCGGCTCAACAGGCTTCTGCTCACGGACCATCGGCTCGGCAGCCTTCTCAGCCTTCTCCGCTGGTGCAGCGGGAGCCTGGTCGGTCTTTTCTTGACGCCTTGCGGGATACGCACGACCCATAAAGCCGCGTCCGGGACGGCATGAACCCGGAGCCTTCTTGACGGGCTCCTCGGGTGCACCAGCAGCTTCGACGGACTCCTGAACGTCGCACACAACACCTCCCTGCTCGGCCTTAAAGTGAGCACCGCGGCGACGCTTAGGCTCCTGGACCTCAGCGGCGCACTGCGGCTCGGTAACAGCCTCATCCTCGACGGGCTCGACATCCGTCGCATCCTTTTGAGCCACGGCGCGACGGAAGCGCTCCTGCTGGGCACGGCGCTGCGCATCGCGTTTACCGCCCCCGCCAAAACCGCCGCGGCCCGCCTTGGCCGTAAAGGCGCGAACGACGCTCTCGTCAAGCAGCTCATCGGTGTCGACGTTCTCGCGCGGAGCCGTTTCCACCGCAACAGGCGCCTCGACAACGTCCTCGACGGCCTCTTCGGCAGCCTCGGCAGGCTGCTCCTGGACATCGCGAATCTCGGCATTAATGGTATAGAACGCTGGGCGCCCGTTAACGCCGCTGCCCTCGATCTTGGTAACGATCTTTGCCGCGATAAGTTCATCGCGCATCGCCTTGGTGTCACATTCCTTATCGACGGAACGGAAAATCTGTGCCAGCGCGCTCGACTTGATCTTGAGCGCCTTGCGGCAGAGCAGGTCGTAGGCAACCAGCTTGGCACGCTCGGCAGAAAGCGACGTCTGGCTGCTCAGACGCTCAGCCAGGGCATCGACGTTGTTTTGGTTATCGGAATATACCGTCTTGGCCACGGGGCCCCTTTCATATGTACACATATACGTCTATATGGTACAACGCACGCCCCTATCCACGCAAAACATCTGCGAGAACACCCGGGCACACTAGCTTTTGCATGGAAAAAGGCCGAGTCCGCGCAGTTGCGGACCCGGCCTTTCCGAGTCTTATAGATGTGACGTTCAATCCCTTAGGTCGATTAGGCCTTGGCGGCCTCGGCGCCTGCGGGAGCCTCGGCAGCAGCAGCGCGACCATACTCGGCCTTGCCCATCTCGGACCACTCGGGCTCCTCGTCGGGCATGGAACCGGCCTCCTTGCCGAAGAACTCCTTGAGGCAGTTGACGGCAACGATGAGGCCCAGGACCATCAGCAGGACGGCAAAGACGAGCTGCAGGCCCTTGGTGGCGGCGACGGAGACGGCGGCCGTGGTGGCGGTAGCCGGGATGGTACCGAAGAAGCCGTAGGCCTGGACGGCGGTCATGCAGCCCATAGCGCTCTGGACCAGCGAGGTGAAGGTGCAGCAGAGCAGGAAGGCGACGGGCACGTAGAGCATCCAGCCCTTGCGACCGGTGCACTTGCAGAACACAGCGAGGGTGATCATGGTCATGCCGCCGAGCAGCTGGTTGGAAGCACCAAAGAGCGGCCAGATGTTGGCATAGCCGCCAAAGGCGAGGGCGAGGCCGGGGAGCAGGGTGACAACCGTGGCGAACCAGGGGTTGCCGAGGACCTTCATGTAACCGGCCTTGGACTCGATGGCCAGGGCGTCGTTGGTCTGGGCAAAGAACTCGGAGAACGAGGTGCGGGCGATGCGGGCGACGGCGTCGAGCGAGGTCAGGGCCAGAGCGGAGACGTTCATGGTCATAAAGACGGTAGCGAGCGTGCCGTCAACACCGAAGGCCTGCATACCGCGGGAGATGCCAGCAGCGAAGATCTGGAACGGGGTGGAAGCGACGCCAGCGTTGAGGGCGCCGGTACCGGCAGTGTTCATGTCGGAGAACATGATGCCGGCGACGATGATGGCGAGGATGCCAACGAAGGACTCGACGATCATGGCGCCATAACCGACCTTGACGGCGTCCTGCTCCTTCTCGACCTGCTTGGAAGAGGTGCCCGAAGAAACGAGGCTGTGGAAACCGGAGAGAGCGCCGCAGGCAACGGAGACAAACAGGACCGGGAACATCATGCCCGAGGCATTGCTAAAGCCGGTGAAAACCGGAGCGGTGATGGTGGCCTGGCCGTTAACGCCCAGGACGACGATGCCGAGGACAGCACAGACAATCATGACGATCATCATGATGGAAGTGAGGTAGTCGCGAGGGGTCTTGAGCATCTGGATGGGCATGGCACCGGCAAAGACCAGGTAGACCATGACGACGGCGAACCACTGGAACTTGTCCAGGTAAACCGGGAACTGCATACCGACGGCGAACATGAGGACCATGAGCACCACGCCGGTGACGAACTCGGCAGCGCCGGTGAGGTTGAACTTCTTCTGAGCCCAACCAAAGGCCATGGCGACGAAGGTGAACAGGATGGAGATGGTGCCAGCGCAGCCAGCGGCATAGGACTTGGTGAAGTCGATGGCACCGGTGGCAGCACCATAGGCGTCAACGACCGGGGTGAACATGAACGTCTTGCAGACCATGTCGGTAAAAGCGGCGATGACGATGATGCAGAACAGCCAGCAGAACAGCAGGAACAGGCGGCGGCCGGTCTTGCCGATGTACTTCTCGATGAGCTGAGCCAAGGACTTGCCGTTGTTCTTCATCGAAGCGTACAGGGCGCCAAAGTCGTGAACAGCGCCAAAGAAGATGCCGCCGACGAGGACCCAGAGCACGACGGGCAGCCAGCCGAAGGCCATGGCGACGATCGTACCCGTAACAGGGCCAGCACCGCAGATCGAGCTGAACTGATGCGAGAACGCGGTGAAGGCGGAGACGGGCGAGAAGCTCTTGCCGTCCTTCATGCGCTTGGCAGGCGTGAGGGCCTCTTTATCAACGCCCCACTTGTTAGCCAGCCAGCGGCCGTAGCCCAGATAGCCGCAGGCGAGCACCGCCGCGGCCACAACCATGAGCAAAACTCCGTTCATTACATTTCCTCCTCTAAAAAGAACTTCCTAGACATAAAAAATGAGGGCCGTCGGTTGCGCTCGACGGCCCTCATCTTCATCAGCCGCCCGTTATCGTACGGGCTAGCTGTATGTGCTAACCCGCATCAGATAATTACTACGCTGATAATGTTTAGCTGATGCGTGAACATGTCTAAGAAATCCTCTTCAATCATGATGCGAACGATCCGTGCGTGTTCACATCCCCCAGTGGATGAAAAAGGAGTATGAAACTTTAGTTGCCTAAAGTCAACGCAAATATGTAATGAATTTTCAACTTTATTTGAATTTCTCGGTATAAAACGTCACTGACCTCGGACTTTACCCCACGACAGTTTTTGCTTGAGAGATGCTCCTCGGGGGCGGGGCGGGCGCCTGCCGCCATATATGAACTTTCCTGCTCGGACAGTCCTGCTCACGACGGAGGCCACATTAAGTGGCCTCCTGTTCGTGCGGAACTCGCGATAAAGTTCATATATGGCGGCAGGCGCCCGCCCCGCCCCCGAGGAGTTCCCATCCCAAATCTCAACTCTGTTATCATAATTACGATAATATCCTGATAGCTCAGGAGGTAGCTGTGAATATTAGGCCAGTCTCAGATCTTAGAAATCACTACCCGGATGTTGAACGCGAAGTCGAACAGGAGGGTCCGGTTTTTCTAACTAAAAACGGGCGGGGCTCTATGGTCGTCATGAGCTTTGAGCAGTACAAGTCACTGAGCAATACGATCGAGAGCGCACTTGATGCCGCTGATCGTCAGGCTGCCAGCATGCAACTTCGCTATACACACGACGATGTCTTTGGCTCTGTCAGAAAAATGCTCGACGGCGGTCTCGATGAACAGGCACTATAAGCTCCGCTATCTTCCCCTATTTTGGGAGGACCTCAGCCAAGCAGCGTCATATATCGCCTTTGATCTCAATAACCCCGCTGCAGCAAATAGGCTTGTCGACAATGTTGAAGCAGGCATACTCGAGCATCTCAAGAATCCAACCATGTCACCAACATATCCTTCGACAAGAAGACGTTTGCACCCGTATTACCGCTTCTACGTTGGCAACTACATGGTTTTTTATGTCGTCATCGACGACGTCATGGAAGTCCGCCGACTGCTATATAAAAGCCGAGATATTGAGTCGATTATCAGGTAGGTTTCTTTCAGCTAAAGCACGCCGTAAATTCGACGCTGGCTTGTTAACCTTGCTGGACGTTGTCGACGCCAAACCAGCTCAGAAGCTATATCGATACAGAAAGGTCCCCGACGCTGCCCGGGCGCCAGCGGTCGCATATGAACTTTATCGCGAGTTCCGCACGAACAGGAGGCCACTTAATGTGGCCTCCGTCGTGAGCAGGACTGTAGAGCAGGAAAGTTCATATGCGGCCGCTGGCGCCCGGGCAGCGTCGGGGACCGCACCCATACGACTACAGCGTCATGTTTGGATCGGCGTCGACGTCGAACGGCGAGATTTCACCTCGGTCGAATTTGCGGCGAGCGACCTCCGCAATCATGGCGGCGTTGTCAGTACAGGCCGAGAGAGGCGGCACCGTTACGCGAATCCCCTGACGCCCGAGTTTCTTAATCATCATCTCGCGCAGATGCGGGTTGGCCGAGACGCCGCCGCCGATGCAATACTCCTTGCACCCGGTGGCGTGCAGGGCGTTCTTGGCCTTCTTGTACTGCACGTCAAAGACCGCCGCCTCAAACGAGGCCGCAAGGTCAGGCAGGTGAATCGTGCGCCCAGCCTTGGTCTCCTGCTCAATATAGAGCGTCACCGCCGTCTTGAGGCCCGAAAGCGAGAATCGATAGTCTCCCCTGCTGTTAAGCGCACGGGGAAAATCGATCGCGCGGGGATTGCCCGTCTCGGCGAGCTTGGAGATGATGGGGCCACCGGGATAGCCCAGGCCCAGCGCCTTGGCAACCTTGTCGAAGGCTTCGCCCACGGCGTCGTCCAGCGTCTCGCCAAGCACCTCGTAGTCACCCCATGCCTTTACGTGCACGAGCATGGTGTGCCCACCCGAGACAAGCGTAAAGATAAACGGCGGCTTAAGGTCGGGCTGCGCCAGCAGGTTGGCGAACAGGTGACCCTCCAGATGATTGACGCACACGAGCGGTTTACCGGCAGCATACGCAAAGCCCTTGGCAAAGGCGACGCCCACCACCAGGGCACCCACCAGGCCTGGGCCTTGCGTCACACCCACGGCGGCAAGCTCACTTGGCGCAATCGCTCCACCCTCAAGGCCAAGCGATACCGCGGCATCTTCAAGCGCCGCATCTACGACACTCACAATCACCTCGACATGCTTGCGCGAGGCGATCTCGGGCACCACGCCGCCAAAGCGAGCATGAAAATCAATCTGCGTCGACACCTGGTTGGCCAGCATATTGCCGTCCGCATCGATAATCGCAACAGCAGTCTCGTCGCAAGAGCTCTCGATGGCAAGAACTAGGCGACGGCGCTCGATTTCGGCACGCTCCTCGGCGGTGCGCTCGGGCTCAGGCAGCGGCCAGACGCGCTGCTCGGCAGCCGTTGGCTCGGGCGAGGCATTGTCGAGAGGAAGCACCAGGGGCAGCGACGCCGTCATGACGATGGCATCCTTGCCGACGCCGTAGTAGCCACGGCGACGACCCGCCTCGGTAAAGCCCAAGGCGCTATAGAGCGCAATCGCACCCTCGTTGCCGTCCTCAACCTCAAGCGAAGCAGTGGTGCAGCCGAGCATCTGGGCGTCATAGCTCACGTGCGACAGCAGCTTGCGGGCAATGCCCTCGCGACGATGAGCAGGATCAACCGCGACGTCCATAATCTGAACGTCACCGTCGACGACCATGCCGCCGGCAAGTCCCAGCAGCTGACCGTCGTCGTGCGCCACCCACCAGCTACGCGGCGCGGCAACGCCCTCGCCCAGCTCGGACAGGAACATGCCCGGCGTCCACGCCTCGTGTCCGGCGCCTTCAAAGCAGGCGGCCTCCAATGCGCTCGCGCCCTCGGCATCCGCCGCGCCCATGGGACGGAACTGCAGATGGCGGCCGGCGAGCTCGTCGGCAACACCCGTAATCTCGCTCTGGGCGCTCTCGGCAAGCCCAAGGCGCTTACGCTCATTTTCCTCGGCATCCGAAAGACGCGTGTAGATCGGCAAAACGCGAGCCGGATTACCGTCGCCCGCGGCGTGCGCCATCAGAAGGCCCTCGCCCGAGGGCCACCACAGGTCTCGCTCCACGCAGCGCGCAGTCTCGTCCTCACTCAGCAGCTTGCCATAACGTACGAGACCGTCACCAGTCAGCTTAACCTGGCTCCAGTCCGCGGCCTGGCGCCACTCATCAAGCGCCACGGCGGCTTTGACCACGTGTTCGCGCTCAAACAGACGCTCGGGACCTTCGTCCCCCAGCACGTACAGAGCCGGATACACCTCGCCACGCATGGCGTCGGCAAGAACACCAAGCTTGCCGCGCACGCCAGCCTTCCACGCCGTCCAGGCGCAAGCGTCAAGTGTCGACACGCCCAGCAACGGCACGTTGGCACCGCGCGCCAGACCCTTGGCGGTCGAGATGCCAATGCGAACGCCCGTAAACGAACCCGGGCCGCGTCCAACCACATAACAGCCGACATCGCCGCGATTCAGCCCGGCCTGCGCCAACACGCCATCGACGGTAGTCACAAGTTCCACGTTGGCATGGCGACGACACAGATGGTCCCCGCTCACCAGCTTCGCCTCGCCCGTCTGCTCATCAATCCAGCTTGCCGCGCAGGCAAGCATGTCGGTCGAAGTATCGAGCGCCACTACCAGCGCGTTGTCGTTATGCAAGCTCATCTTGTACAGCCTTATCAATCAAATCGAAAAGCTCCGTCGCGCGCTCGCCGTGCGCCTCGAGCGCGATCGTTCGCACGTCGCTATCGTCCTCATCGCGCCTAAGCGTCACCGAGAGATACTCATCCGTCAGCTCGTCCTGAAACTGCTCGCCCCATTCCAACAGGCAAGCGCCCTCATAGCCGAGCACGTCAAAAATGCCCGTATCCTCGAGCTCGTAGGCATGCTCCAAGCGGTACAGATCAAAATGGAACAGCGGAATACGCCCCTGGTCGTGAACGGCCATGAGCGCGAACGTAGGACTCGTGACCATATGCTCATCGCCCAGAGCACGCGAGACGCCCTTGGTAAAGTGGGTCTTTCCCACGCCCAAGCCGCCGGTCAGTATCAGCACATCGCCATTTTCTAGACACGGTGCGACCAACTCGCCAAAATGCTCCGTATCGGCAGTACGAGCCGTTTTGTAGGTACCTAGCCCCAGGCGCTCCAGGGACATATACGCTCCTTATTATTCCGAGGCGCCCTCTGGCGCGGGGTGTCGCACCAGATAGTCGCCCAGCATCTTAAAGTCTTCCTCCAGCAACTCCTGCCACGCCGGATTGCGCAGCGCCGCCGCGGGATGAAACGTCGGCATCACCACAAAGTGCCCCATCTGATGGAACCTGCCGCGCAGCTTGGTAATGCCAATCTCGGTCTTGAGCACAAAGTGCGTTGCGGGATTACCGAGCGTCACGATGATATCGGGCCAAATGCTTCGAATCTGCTCGCGCAAAAACGGTGAGCAAGCAAGCACTTCCTCGGGACGCGGATTGCGGTTTCCCGGCGGGCGACATTTAAGCACATTGGCGATATAGACATCTTCACGCTTAAGGCCCGCCAGGGACAGAATGCCGTTGAGGTCTTCACCCGCCGCCCCCACAAAGGGCTCGCCCTGTAAATCCTCGTTACGGCCCGGCGCTTCACCAATAAACATCACGCGAGCGCGGGGGTTTCCCACCCCAAACACGATATTGTGGCGCGACTGGTAAAGCTGGCAAAGGTGGCAATCACCCAGGACGGCCTCGATCTCCTCGAGTGCAACTTCGCGCGGCGCCTGATGGCTATGGCCGGGGATGTGCATAACGCCCATAGCGGCTCCTACACGTAGACCTTGTCGAGACGCATGCCAAAGCCGCAGGCGACCTCGTAGTTAATCGTGCCGCGCAGGCGCGCCATCTCATCCATGGTAATCTCGGCATCGCCATCGCGACCGATAATTATCATCTCGTCGCCATGTTCGGCCTCGGGAATCTCGTGAGCCGGGTTGGACTGAATGGCAACCATAAACTGATCCATGCAGATATTTCCGACCTGACGCACGCGCTCACCGTGATACAGCACGTCCATACGATTGGAAAGCGTGCGCGAAAGGCCGTCGGCATATCCGATCGGCAGCGTGCAGATCTGAACGCGTGTGCGCGGTACGCGGTAGGTAAAACCGTAGCCTACGCCCTCGCCCATCGCAGGATGCGCCACGCGCGTCACGCGCGCATGAACGCTCATAACGGGATCAAGCTGCATCACGCGGCCGCTCAGCTCGCACGGCTGCATGCCATACAAGCCAACGCCAGCGCGAATCATATCAAAATGCATCGAGGGGTCGAGCATCGAGGACGGCGTGTTGGCACAGTGCACGATGCCGCACTCAAAACCCGCATCCTTAATGGCCTGAACGGCCTCGGTAAAGCGCTGGCACTGCAGCTTGTAGTCCCAACCCGATGGTTCGTCGGCCGTGGCAAAGTGCGTAAATACGCCGTCGCACTGAATACCGCGATGGAAATTAATACCGCGGACAAAGTCGAGCACCTGCGTGTAGTGAACGCCGATGCGGTTCATACCCGTCTCGATGGCAAGATGATACTTGCCCACCTTGCCCGCCGCGACGGCACATTCACCATACGCAAGAGCAAAATCGGACGTATAGACCGAGGGCATGATATCGAACTCGAGCAATGAAGGAATAGCCTCGATGGGAGGCTCGCTTAGAATCAGGATGGGTTTGGTGATTCCGCCCTGGCGCAACTCAATACCCTCGCTGACCGTCGCCACGGCAAACATGTCGGCACCGGCCGAATACATGATCTTGGCGCACTCGACGGCTCCATGACCATAAGCATCGGCTTTAACCACGCAGCACAGGCGCTGACGCGGATCTAGCAAGTTCTTATAGGCCCTCGTATTGCGGCGGAGCGCCCCGCGGTCGATCTCGACCCAGGACCAACGCGTCAAATCGGCTTTATTCATGATTAGTCATCCGACCCTTCGTCCATGATTCCCAGATCATCGAGCGCATCCTTTGCCGCCAATTCCATGGCGGGACCGATCAAGTCGATAAGATCGGTCGCGATAACGCTCTTCTCGCCATACTCCGTCGCCGCAGCAAAGCCGGCATAGCTGTGGAGTGCGACGGCATACGAGTACAGCAGCTCCCAACGGTCCATCTCGTCACGCATGGTCGCAAGCGTTCCTGCAAGGATACCTGCGAGGACATCACCCGAGCCAGCGGTCGCCAACGACGCTGGGCCCGAAAGCGGCAGCAGCACGCGCTCGACGCCGCAAATGGCCGTCGTCGGGCCCTTAGCGATAACAACGAGATTATCGGAACCGGCAGCCCAGACAATCTTTTGAGCAGCGGCAATAGCAGTGCCAAGATCATTGACCTCGTCGCCGGCAACGAGACGCGAAAGCTCGCGATAATGCGGCGTCATAACGAGCGGCTGCTCGCGACGGTACATCTCGGGATTACTGTCGATGCCGTCGATTGCAATCTTGGCAAGGCAGTTGAGCGCATCTGCATCTAGGATAAGCGGCACATCGAGCTCAAGCAGGCCCGAAACGACTTGCATCGATCCGGCAGACGTCGTCATGCCAGGCCCACACACAACGCAGCTGTACTTCTTAGCAATCTCGCACACTGTCATACGCGCAGCAGCACCAAAAGATCCACGGGAATCAGACGGAATGGCGAAAACGGGAATCGACGGGAGCGCCATACGAATAAGGTTGGCGCACGCATCGGGCGTCGCAACGGCCACATAACCGGCACCAGCACGAGCGGCAGACTTTGCGGCCATGATGGCGGCACCAGGATATTGTGCCGACCCGGCAACGATGAGCGCAGAGCCGCGCGAATACTTATCGATATTCGTGGGCAGCGGGGCAAAGTAGTCCACCAGATCACCGGGCTCAACGATCTCGGCAGCATGATCGACATCATCGATAACTTCGTCGAGGCGGTCGTACAGACCGCCACACACCAGGTCGCCAGCATACTCCGGACCGTCAGCGCTGTAGAGGCCGATCTTAGGGGCAATCATCGTCACGGTACGCTCGGCACGGATGCAGTCGTCATCCACAACGCCCGTCTCGGCATTCAGGCCCGAGGGAACATCGATAGAAACAACGTGATCGGCGCACTCGTTAACCGTAGGAATCCAAATAGAAAACGGCGCACGAAGGTTGCCGTGAAAACCGGTACCAAAAATAGCATCGACCACGACATCCGCTTTGTTAATGAGAACCTCTAGCTCGTCTCGCGAAGGCCCAACGCACACATGAACGTCGCGACCGGCGGTGCGACGGGCAACGTGACGAGCAAGGGCAGCAGGAATCTCATCCGGCTCAACTGGAGAAACGATATCAACATCAACGCCCTTATGGGTCAGGATATCCGCAGCGACCCAACCATCACCGCCATTATTGCCAAAGCCGACCAGCACAAGAACGCGATCAGGGTTGAGCTTTAAAATCTCGTTGGCGGCAAATTCACCTGCCAACTCCATGAGCTCGGCCTTCGAGGTGCCCTCGCGCTCGATGATATCCTCGAGGCGAACGACTTCCTCGGTACTCAAAACCGGTTTCATCTATGCTCCTTGCGTATCTTGCGGATCATCGATCAAATGCTCCGACAAAGCAGATTGTTGCAGCTGTTCAAGCTCATCCAATACAGAACGAGCCTCTTTAAATGTCTGGGCAACGCGCTCCTTGGTGCTCATTTTTTCTTCCTTAGGCTTAGGTCGAGCATCCTCGGTGATCGCAATGGCATTAGCGACAGCCAAGTCACCCGTAAGGGTAATAGAAAGAGCAACCTCGACAACACCCAAATCCTGGGCGATTTCGAGAGCGCGACCAGAAAGCAGAGCCTTTGGCTTGCCGAGCCTATCGCGTGTTACGGAAACGTCCTTACGTCCAACGCCCTGACTAAACCCCGTTCCAAGTGCCTTAAGTACCGCTTCGCGAGAGGCAAAGCGGCTGGCATAATGAGCGGCAGGGCGAGACGACGCATCGCAATACGCACGCTCTTCATCGGTAAACACGCGCCGGGCAAACGACGGCGTCTTCTCAAGGATTGATTTCATTTGGGAAATCTCGACGATATCAACGCCGATACCAGCTTCAGCCATGTTCACCTCCATGCTACACAGACTACGATATTGTAGCCCGTTCAAAGAAGATGCGACAAACGAGGGTTATAAAACACAGCTACTATGTGAGACAAATTGCCTGAGAAACGAAAAAGGGGGAGGCCGCGAGGCCTCCCCCTTCCCAGTCCAAGCGTACGGCTCGGTGCCGTCCACCGGTCAGCGGCGCCCTGGCCTCCCACGGGCTGGCCCCGCAGTACTCTCGGCGCGATGGGGCTTAGCTTCCGGGTTCGGAACGGGACCGGGCG
>NZ_JBQHQF010000034.1:0-12725 GCF_052067635.1 Collinsella sp. HCP3S3_E5
CGGTGAGCCCGGCGCCGCGAAGCGCCCTGGCCCTCTCCACCATTCTCCTACTGTATGCCATGCGGACTCCGTTCCGGACCTCAACGGTCCAACTTTTTGTCCGCAGTCCCCATCGATAACGGGATGCGCTTTCCGTTTCGGCGTCCGCGGGAAACTGCTTCCCGGAATCCACGCTCAGACCGGGATACAGTTTCCCGATGGGGCGGGTTTCGGAAAGCGTGTCCCGCTCTGGGGGCTCATTCCGGGATGGGCTTTCCGCATGGGGCTCATCTGGAAACTGCGTCCCGTCCTGTTGACTGATTCCGGGACACAGTTTCCGCTAGGACGGCGTTGCGGAAGCTGCATCCCATTCTGAGGCTGCAATCTGGGATACACTTTCCGGAACGGCGTTCATGGGGAAACTGCGTCCCATTCATGCACCGTAGCCCGCCTTCCTCGGCAGACTCTGCAAACAAAAAGCCGGTTGGAACGAGAATTCCAACCGGCTGCGAAGCGAGATTATGTTGGGCCGTCTACGACCGTGCGCCTTCGAGGAAAAAGCGACGGCTAAAGTAGTTGTACCAGGTGACCAGGAACGTGGCGATGGCCTTCATGGCCTGGTAGCCGATGCTCAAAAACGTGACGCCCACAAACATGTACAGGTCGTTGAGGCCCAGACCGATCACCGACAGGATGGTAAAGATCGTGAACTCGCGCTTACGGCTCATGCCCTCGCGATGGTCGAACACGTACTTCATGCTGAGCCAGTAGTTAACCACGACGGACGTGGTAAACGAGACCGTCGTGCTCATCAAAAAGTCGAGGTGAAACAGCTCGACGAGCGCAATAAGCATGCCCCAGTCGACGCCAAAGGAGATAAGACCCACGACAGCGAACTTGAGGAACTGCTTGGTATGAGGTTGTGCCAGCGCGTTGCGCACGTAATCACATCCAATGCGTTGATGAATCGAGCAACGAGATACTTTAGAGCTTTTGCATGGCAAACGTAAGGTCTTTGGCAAGAACTATACGAACTCGCCAAATATTCAAGAGGTAATCCGCAAACGCTGTAAATCTTCCCGTAAACGAGCAAGGCCCAGGCAACGCTGCGCTTGACGCGCGTCATCCGCAGGTCCCCGTGGTGCAACGAGGAGGCCGACCTATTTGGCCTGCTCGCCCTCTAGGAAGATCTTTCGCGTTACAAAGTTGTAGACCATGACGAGTGCGGTAGCGCAAATCTTGGCGATATTGGCCTCGAGGCCCAGGCCGGCGTTGAGGGCAAGCACGATGCCGTCGTTGAGCGCCAGGCCAATAACGGATAGCACGACAAAGATGATGAACTCGCGGCGGCGGCTCATGCCCTCCTTGTGTGCAAACACGTACTTCATGCTCGCGACGTAGTTAAAGATGAGCGAGACGATAAAACCGCTGGTGTTGGCGATCAAGATGTTGAGGCCCAGGCCGTAGTGGAGCAGATTCATGATGCCAAAGTCGATGACGGTGGCAACGACGCCGACGACGCCAAACTTTATGATCTGCGCAAGGAGCTTTTGCATGGTACCTGCCTTAGGGTGGCGCCGGGGCGCCGCGGGGATGACAAACCCAGCAAGTTTAACCAATCCCCGCAGGCGGGGCTAGGCGCGCTCCTCGATAGCACCGTTTCTATATGCATCGAGGAGCTGGCGCAGGTCTTGGATCTGACTGCGAATCTTGACGCCGGTATCGGTGTCGCTCACCATGCGGCGCCGGTCGGCCTCGTCAAAGCGGTTGGTCTCGCTTTCGATATCGATGTTGCGGGTGAGCGCCTCGGCAACGCTGGTAAAGGCCTGGTGCGACTTGAGGCGGCATCCGCGCGAGCTCGAGATGAGCGTGTAACCGGCGATGCCCGTTTTGGGGTGGTAGGCGCGACAGAAACCGCCGTCGATGACCAGCAACTTTCCGTTGGCGCGGATGGGCTGCTCGCCCTTGGTGGTCTTGACGGGCGTATGGCCGTTGATGATATGGCCCGTCGGCGAGCAAGCCATGGGGGCGACGCCAAACTCCCGCATGATGTCGTCGCAAACGGACGAGGACGTGGTGAGCGTGTAGTACGGGTCCATCGGCTCGACCCACGTCTTCTTGTCGGCAATGTAGGCGCGCTCGAAGGTGTGCACCACGCGTCCGCTGGCGGGTGAGTTAAAGCCGATCCACAGGTACCACATCCAGTCGAGGGCATCGCGGTCGCCGACGCGCCAGGCGCGACGGGCGATATAGTCGCAAAAATCAAAATAATCGCGGCCGGCGTGCCAGGTACCCAGGCAGTTCATGCTGCTAAAGGTGCCGTCTTCGTTGAGCGGTACGCAGCCGTGGAACAGCAGATTGCCGTTAGCGACCTTATACATGGAGCCGTGGGTATAGAGGAAATCGATGTGGCGATGCAGATGATCGGCGGTGACAAATTCGGACACGAGCTTGTCGATGATGTGCTGCTCCTCGGGCGTGAGCGTGTAGGGGTCCGCTGGATCGACGGTGGGGAAGTCGTTAGTCGTGAGCGGCCACACGCTGCCGTCGGCGAGGGTGACCGTGCCGGCATCGTGATCGACCTTGTCGAGCAGTAGACGGTCGGCCATGTCGAACTCGGGGTGGCGCTGGATAATCTGGCCCTCGAGCTTAAAGAGCAGAACGTTGATGGCTTTGATGAGCGGGCTGATGGGCTCGCCGGCGGTATAGGTGGCGTTGGCAAAGGCGACAAGTTCGCGCAGCGAGATGCCGTAGTCGTTCTCGAGAATCTCGTAGTTGTCGTAGCGCAGGTTGTTGCGTAGCACCGTGGCGATGCAGGCAGGCTCGCCGGCAGCGGCGCCCATCCACAACAGGTCGTGATTGCCCCACTGAATATCGAGCGAATGATAGGTGAGCAGACGGTCCATAATCTTGGCCGCGCCGCCGCCGCGGTCGAAGATGTCGCCCACCAAGTGCAGGTGGTCGACGGCGAGGCGCTTGATGAGCGAGGCGAGCGACTCGATAAAGTCGTCGGCGCTGGCGGTCTCCAAGATGGATTCGATAATGCGCTCGTGATAACGCACGCGGTAGTTGTTCTCGTCCGGATGCGTGTGCAGCAGCTCGTCGATGATGTAGGCGTAATCGCGCGGGATGGCCTTACGTACCTTGGAGCGGGTGTAGCGGCTCGAAAGCGAGCGGGCAACCACAATGAGCTGGTTGAGCATGGTCTTGTACCAGGTGGGCGAGTCCTCGTGCCGGCTGCGGACCAGATCGATCTTCTCGCGCGGGTAGTAGATGAGCGTGCACAGCTCGCCCTTTTCGTTAAAGGAGAGCGTGTCGCCAAAGATTTCGTCGACATGCTCGCGCACGACGCCCGAGCAGTTGTTGAGGATGTGCATAAAGGCTTCGTACTCGCCATGCACATCGCTCATAAAATGCTCGGTGCCCTTGGGTAGGTTGAGGATGGCCGAGAGGTTGATGATCTCGGTGAATGCGGATTGCTCGGTGGGGAACTGTCTCGACAGCAGGCGCAGATACTTGAAGTCTTGCGGATTGCGATCGAATGCGACCATGAAACACCTTCCGATGTGGTTGGTAAAACTGATAAACAGCGTCAAACGTTTATCAGTATGCGCTGCTTTTGTTTCGATTGGGGTTAGGAGATTGAATTGTTGGCCGAACGGTTTGCTAAATCGATTTAGTCAAGGTAGATATGGCGGTTGAGTGGAGACATGGGGTCATTTTTGCAGGCGCATACCTCCGGGATCGCTAGAGATGATGACGGTAAAGATGTTCACTACCTTTGGTTCAATTTGGTAAATAACGGACATTTGTACCGTATTCACGCATGCTGTGCGATAATTTGCGCAGCAATGAGTAAGGAGCCTCATATGAGTGATTTTGTCCTGACCTGTGAATCCGCCGCCGATCGAACCCGTGAGTTCTTTGCGTCGCGCAATATTCCTGTCGTGTGTTTTCATTACGAGATCGACGATGTTGTCTATACGGACGATCTGTATCAGTCGATTACGCCGGACAAGTTTTTTGCTCAGATTGCCGCGGGCGCCATGCCCAAGACGTCTCAGGTGAGCGTGGGTGAGTACGAGGAGTTTTGGGAGCCGTTTGTTGCCGAGGGTAAAGACGTGCTGCACCTGACGTTGTCGTCGGGTATTTCGGGCACGTATGGATCGGCCTGCGTTGCGGCGCAGATGCTCGCGGATCGCTATCCCCAGGGCGGCAAGGTGCGCGTCATCGATTCGCTGGCGGCGTCTTCGGGCCTTGGCCTGCTGGCGGAATGTGCCGCCGACGTTCGCGATGGCGGCGCTTCGCTCGACGAGACGGCCGCTTGGATTGAGGAGCATAAACTCAACCTGCACCACTGGTTCTTCTCGACCGATCTGTCGAGCTACCTGCGCGGCGGTCGCATTTCGGCCGCGAGCGCGATCATCGGCACGGCGCTCAAGATTTGCCCGCTTATGACGGTCGATTGCGAAGGTGAGCTGGCGCCGCGTGAGAAGATTCGCACCAAGAAGCGTGCTATTTCCGAGATGGCTAAGACCATGATGGCACACGTGCAGGGCGGTGCGGATTATTCGGGTAAGTGCATCATGTCGCACTCGGCGTGTCGCGGGGATGCCGAGGCAGTTGCGGCGCTGATCGAGGAACAGGTTCCGCAGCTTAAAGGCAAGATTGAGATTAATGACATCGGTACTCTGATTGGCTCGCATACCGGACCTGGTACGGTGGCGCTCTTCTTTATGGGCGACAAGCGCGTGGACTAACGTTTGTGGGCTGGCTGACGGTTTTAACGGCTACGCCTGTCCTCCTGACATTTGATAACAGAAAAAGGCCCGTCCCGTTGTTTGCGGGGCGGGCCAAGATGTTTTGCTAGCGTTTCTTTCCGCGGAAGAAGAAACCGTGTAGCGAGGGCTTGAGTCCGCGGTTGGCACGACGCTCCTCGATATGATCGTGGATCGAGGCGACGCGTTCGATGACCTCGTCGGGAATCGGCACGTCGGGATTCATGTTCTCGACCTGGCTGACCTCGGCGGCGGCGACCTGGTCGATAATGGGCACATCGTCGCGCGAGATGACAGGCGTGGCGTCTTCCTTCATCTTGCGGTAGCGCTCCATCATGTCGGTTTGCAGCTGCTGGGCCGAAGGCGGCGTCCAGATGATAGCGTTGGCGCCGGCGGCGATGGTTTCGCGGATGCTCTCGGGCGTCTTGCCACCCGGTGCGATGAGCGGCAGGCTGGGATAGTGCTCTCGCAGCTCGCGTAGGACCTGGGGCGTGTTTTTGCCGGCGGCGATGTTGAGGATCTTGGCCCCGGCGCGCACCTTGGCGTGGGCATCGTCATCGCAGCGAACGACCGTGGCGATGACGGGGATGTCGGCGATGTTGGTGATGTGCTCGACCATCTCGGCGGTAGCGGGGGAGTTGACCACGCAGCCCGCCGCGCCCTGCATCTCGGAGACTGCCGCCATCTGCACGGAGCGCTTACCGGTGGTGGTACCGCCGCCAACGCCCACAAAGACCGGGCACTCGGCAACAGTCAGCAGCGCCTGCGTAATGGCGGGCTGCGGCGTGAAGGGGTAGACGGCAAACACGGCGTCGGCATTGGAGTTGCGGATGACCGCCACGTCGGTGGTGTAGATGAGCGATTTGATGCGACGTCCAAAGAGCGTAAAGCCGCTGGCCTCCTCGATCTCATCGGGCATGCGGAGGGCCGCCTTGCGCAGGCGCCCATCGATGGGCAGCGGCTCCATGGGCAAGAGGCCGCCGGGGGTTACGGCCACCTGGGGCTCGGTAAATTCGTCCGCAAGCTCAACCTCTGAGAAATCGACCGAGGCGACGATGTCCTCGTGAACCTCGGCGGGAACATCGATGGGGGCTTGGTCGGTCGTCGCGGCGGGCGTGTCGAAGGAGCTGGTGGCGACAAAAGCGTCAACACGCTCGTTCAAATCGTTGAGAGAATCCATTGCGGTCCGTTTCTATAATGTGCGGTCGGCAGCGTGCGACCGGCGCTACGTTGCTAAAACGTTTGACGAGTTGATTTTTCCCCGCCGCGCCATCCGTTAGACTGAAGGGCCGCGAACGTGAAGGAGCTGTGGTGGCGGGAATCGAGGTGCTATCTTGGATGTCCCGTTTATAAGAGAGGTGGCGCGGTATGGAAATCACGACAATATTGAGCTCGATTGGCCTATGCGTGGGCGCAATCGTAGCCGCCGCGGTCATCTACTTTGTGGTTACGGCCATTAAGGGCAAAAGAGCCGAGCGCAAGGAGCGTGAAGCGCTTGCGCGGCATAAGGACCAGCAGGACAGGCGCGCACGGAGATAGCTTGTTGAGTTGGTCCGTGCGCTAGCTGCGTTTTCGGATCAGAGCGATGTAGAAGCCCTCAAAGTCGCGGCTGGGCGGGATGGTCAGCGTGCCGGGCATGCCGTTGGCGACGGTCGAGACGTGGCCGGTGGCGATGGCCTCGGTGAGGGCGTTGCTCTCGACGCGCGGCTCTTCGCCAGCTTCCTGAGCACGGCGCGTTTCGCTTTCGCTCGGCGTGCCGTCGAGGGGGATGAGCTCGCAGTCCATGTGTTTGTCGAGGGCCTCCTGCAGGGCGTCCTCGTTTTCCTGCGGCATAATCGAACAGGTGGAATAGACGAGCGTGCCGCCTGGCTTGAGGGCGCCCATGGCGCGGTCCAGAAGCGCGCGCTGCGAGCGGGCGCACTTGCAGAGCAGCTGCTCGGTCAGGCCGCGCAGGCTTTTCTCGTTGCCGCTGATGACGGTGCCCGTGCCGGTGCAGGGGGCGTCGAGCAGGATGCGGTCAAAGCGAAAGAACTCGTCAAGCTCGCGTGCGTCGATGCGCATGACGGGCACGTTTTTGGCGCCCTGGCGGCCCAAGTTGGCCTCGAGCTTTTCGGCGCGGGGAATGCTCATCTCGCAGGCGGTGAGGTGCGCCTGTCCCTGGGTGAGGGCGGCGATCTGCGTCGTCTTGCCGCCGGGGGCCGCGCACATGTCCAGGATATCCTCGCCGGCCTGAGCGCCCAGCACCAAAGGAGGCATCATGGACGACAGGCTCTGCAGATAGATTTTGCCGTTGCGGTAGATGTCGAGATCCCACAGATCGGATACCTGGGCCTCGGGCAGGATGAAAGCGTCCGGGTACCAGGCAACGGTTTGGTGGGCGATGCCGGCTGCGTCGAGCGCGGCGGCGATGTCCTCGGCGGTTGCCTTGAGCGTGTTGGCACGCAGCGTGACCGGTCGCGTGGCTGCGGCGCCAAAGCCCTCAATCATGAGCTCGGCATCGGCAGGCGCATAGGCGCCGGCGACCGTGTCGACCATAAAGCGCGGCAGGTCGGCGGCGGAGTGTTGGGCGGCAAGCTGGTCGGAAAGCTCGGTGGCGGCAAACTGCCTAAGCTTGAGCTCGGGCTTAACCTGCTTTTTCTGCTTACGACGACGCGGCTTGGACATCCGTCTTTCCTTCCCATTCCATTAAAAGTAGTCAATTTGGGACGGGGCTATTTTAGCTGCCCGTCCGTTTCGGCAGGCGTTGCAGTTAAATTTGGGACGGGGTAGCTAAAATAGCCCCGTCCCAAATTGACTACTCTGCCTTGGCGTTTGTCTAGTACTGGCTCTCGTGCTTGCTGAAGAAGTCGAAGCGCGGGGGCAGCGGCTTTACGCGGTGCTCGCCGGGCTCCTCGCCCAGGCTCTCCACAAACTCATCCGTGGAGGCAAAGATGTTATCCCAGCTAAAGAAGGCGACCGGATCGACGTCGAAGTACTCGCAGATGAGCTCGCATCCGGCCGGGACGATGCCGTGCATGAGCACGGTCGCCACGCGCAGCTCGGTAAAGGCGTCGACCAGTGCCTGCGTCATTGCGGCGTTTGCCTCGCTACCCTCGAGCTTGTTGGCAGCCTTGGAGGCGTCGCTCCAGCGCTTGTTGGCGGCACGCAGGTAGTCGTCACACACGGCGAGCGCACGGTGCGTCTCGAACTTGTACATGGCCTGCTCAAAGGCGAGAGCTGCCTGCTGGGCGGCTTCGACCACGGTGGCGGAGGCGGCACCGGCGGGGATGCAGCCGTTGCGGTAGGGGCTCTCGTCGCCCTCCTTGACGGCGACGCCGTAGAAGCAGCTGCGGGCCAGGCGGTTGAACACGCCGGTCAAAAGTGCGCTCTCCTTAAGGGCCGGGTCGATAACGCGCTTGTCGTCGCAGGCGCGCACCTCGTTGCCGTCCTTGTCTTTGCCGGTCACGCGTGTGTCATATGCCTTGGGGCTAAAGCTCACCGGCTTCTCGGACAGGCCGAGCGACAGCCAATGCGCACGCATCTGCTCGCAGGTGTAGTGGTTGAGCAGGTCGTCTGCCGGCGGGGGAGGCGTCTGCGAGGACGAGCTGGCTTTTTTGCCCATGTAGAGCAGGTGATAGCAGGCGCTGACGGTGCTCTGCGTGAGGTTCCAACCCAGGGCCTCCCACATGGCGGTCTGCGCGATGCAGTAGAAGTAGATGTTGTCCTGACCGATAAACTGGTAGATCTGTGCGTCGTCCGAGCACCACCAGTCGCGCCAGTCGAGCGAGCTGTGCTGGTAGGTGGGCGCGGGGACCTGCGTGGAATCGGCGGCGGGCTCGCCCATAAGGGCGGCGTCCTGGGCGGCGACACCTTCGGTCACGCCGGCGGCGCGGGCGTCGCGGGCGAGCACGGTGCGGGTGTAGCTGATGGGCGCCCACAGGCTCTCGGGCCAGCACCAGCAGGTGACATCGGTCACGCCATCGACCTCGGGCACCGGAACGCCCCAGTCGATGTTGCCGGTAATGCGGAAGGGCACGAGCGCCTTGCCGCTACGGAAGCGCACGCCGCCGTTGGCGAGCACCGCGTGGGCGTCGTCGCGCTCCTTCCAGCTGGGGAAGGTGACGGTAAAACTGCTCTTGTTGCCCTCGGGCTCCAGCACGGTGTGCTCGGGGAGCTGATCCTCGACGGCATCGAATGCTTCGCGGAACTTGTTCTGGATGTAGAGCTGTGCCGGCAGCAGCCACTCTTCCATGGTCTTGGAGACCACGGAGCGAACCTGCGGGTTCTGGGCGAGCTTGGCGGTGTAGGTCTTCATAAAGTCGAGGTAGGCCGGCAGGTCGAAGTAGAGGTTGTCGACCGGGCGCAGCTCGGGCACCTCGCCGGTGAGCTGGCTCTTGGGCGCGATGAGCTCCTCGGGCTCAAACTGGTGGCCCAGGTCGCACTCGTCGGCATAAGCCTTCTCGGACTTGCAACCTTGGATGGGGCAGCGGCCGATGACCTGGCGACCGTTGAGGAACGTGCCGGCCTTGGCGTCGTAGAACTGAAGGGTAGAGCGCTTGGAGATGGTGCCCTGCTCGTGCAGGCGCTCGATAATCTCGGCGGTCACCTTGTTGTGAATCTGCGCCGCCGGCTCAAGGCCCGAGCCGCCGTAGATGTCGCAGCTGATGTTGTAGTTGTTGAGAGTCGCGGCCTGACGGGAGTGATTGGACTCGACATACTCGCTAATGGACTTATCGTAGCCCTCGTTCTCCTTGAGCTTGCGGTAGCTCTCCATGATGGGCGAGCCGTAGCAGTCGGTGCCCGAGGTGAAGATGACGTTCTCGCGGCCCAGGCGGTCGCGCAGGAAGCGGGCGAAGAAGTCGGCCGGGACAAAGACGCCGCCAACGTGGCCAAAGTGAAGACCCTTGTTGCCATAGGGCTCGCCGGCGGTGACGATGGCGCGGCGGGGCCAGCTGGGACGGTCGTTCATGGAGTATTTGGATGCCATGGGACTCCTTCGCATATGGTGAGAGCGTGGCCGGGCGCGGGGCTCGGCGACGCGGTGGTCAATTCGTGCATATCGTTCGACATTATCGCACATGCGGACGGGTACGTGGCAGGGGCGCTATCCTAAGATGCTATGAATGAGATTTCCAACATACATGCGTTTGAAGACGAGGATTTCCTGCACGCTTGCTTTGTGTGGGGGATGGCCGTGCTTGGCGCATTTGCCGTGTGCCTGGTGCCGGTGTTTATGCTGCTGGGTGGGCCCGCGGACTTGGATGCGGCTGACGCGGGTGGCTGGACGGCTGTCTTAGGCTGGATAGTTGGCTTGGCTGCGGTTTCGGCGGCGTCATTTGCCGTGCACGAGTTGGTGCACGGCGTGTTCTTTAAGCTGTTTGCGCCCGCCGGTGCGCACGTGACCTTTGGGGCGAACCTCGAGACGTGCATGATTTACGCCTGCGCCGAGGGCGTGGTGTATTCGCGCCGGCGGTACGTGGCAGTTTGTCTGGCGCCGACGGTTGTCGTGACGACAGCGTTTACCCTGGGGTTTGCGTTTTCGGGCTATCCGCTGCTGTGCTACCTGGCAGCCGGCTTGCATTTGTCGGGCTGTGTGGGCGACTGGCATTACGTGCGGACCATTTTGCGCGACCGCCGCATTGTCGCCTGCGAGGACACGTCCTTTGGCGTGCGCTTTTTTGGTCAGTAGTCTTTTTGGGACGGGGCTATTTTGACTACTTTTTGGAGATGGGTATTTTTGACTGCTTTACGTTAAAAGTAGTCAAAATAGCCCCGTCCCAAAAAGACTACCCTGGGCAAAGATTGGGAGGAGATGTCCATGAAGCCGCTGCTGCTGCATGCGTGCTGTGCGCCGTGCTCGCTTGAGCCGGTTCGTCTGCTGCGTGAGGAGGGGTTTGAGCCCACGATTTGCTGGACCAACCCCAATATTCAGCCGCGCGATGAATGGCAGCGGCGTTTGGACGAGCTTCGCCGGTGGTGTGCCGATGGCGACATCGAGCTTATCGAGGCGGGGGAGGACCGCGAGCGCTGGGAGGCCGGCGTGGCCCCGCTGGGCGCCGATCGACCCCGTCGCTGTCGTGCGTGCTATGCCCTGCGCCTGGCCGAGGCATGCCGTGTGGCCCAGGAGCGCGGGTTTGAGTTTGTGGGCACGACGCTCGCCGTCTCGCCGTATCAGTTGTTCGACACCTGCAATGATGTGTTGGAGCGCTTGGCGGCGGCACATGGTCTCACCCCGGTGATTCGCGATTTTCGCCCGTATTATCCCGAGGCGACACGCCGTTCGCGCGAGCTGGGCATGTATCGGCAGAACTACTGTGGTTGCCGCTTCTCGGCCGTCGAGGCGGCCATGGACCGCGCCCGCATCCGCGACGAGCGCAAAGCCGCCAAAAAGTAGTTCTTTTGGGCTGGCAGCCTGCTAGGATGTAGAGCGGATTTTAGCTATATAAGGAGTATTCGACGTGTCTATGCGTACCGATGATTTTGACTACAACCTTCCTGAGGAACTGATTGCCCAGGCTCCTGCTGAGCCGCGCGACTCCTGCCGCCTACTGGTGGTGGATCGCAAGGGCTCCCAGGCGGGAACGCCACTGGAGCATGGCGGTACCGTTGAGCACCGCATCTTTCGCGACATCATCGACTATATCGAGCCGGGCGACGTGCTCGTCATCAACCAGACGCGCGTGATGCCGGCCCGCCTTATCGGTCGCAAGACAGGCTCGGGCGGCGCGGTCGAAACGCTGCTGCTCAAGCGCCGCGAGGACGTGGATCCGCTGGGTCACGTTTGGGAGTGCTTGGTCAAGCCGGGCAAGCGCTTAAAGCCCGGCGCTCAGATTGAGTATCGCGCCGGTGGCGCCCATGCGCCCGAGGGCGCGCCCGTGGTGCTGACGGCCGAGGTCGTCGACTTTGTCACCGATAGCCGCGGCGGCCGCCTGGTGCGTTTTGAGCCAGCCGGTTGCAATGCCGCCGGCGAGCCACGCACGCTCGATGAGGCTATCCATGCTGCCGGCCACGTGCCGCTGCCGCCCTACATTACCGATTACGAGGGCGATCCCGAGAAGTACCAGACCGTTTACGCCATGAAGGAGGAGCACTCAGCTGCCGCTCCCACGGCGGGCCTGCACTTTACTCCCGAGCTCATGGCCGCTATCGAGGCCAAGGGTGCGAAGTTTGCCGCTGTCGAGCTCGAGGTGGGCATCGATACCTTCCGTCTGGTGGAGGAGGACGACCCCACGCAGCACGTGATGCACACCGAGCGCTATCACGTGTCGCAGGAGGTTGTCGACGCCGTGCATAAGGCTAAGGCCGAGGGGCATCGCGTGATTGCTGTCGGTACCACCGCAGTCCGCTCGCTCGAGAGTGCGTTTGACGCGGACGCGCCGGTGTCCGATCCGGCTGTGACGGCGCGCTATTTTGAGGGCCGTAAGGACGGGGCCGACACGCTCGGCCGTGGTGACATCGTGGCGCGCGAGAACGCGACGACGCAGCTCTACCTCATGCCCGGCTCGACCTATCACGTGGTCGACGCGCTGATCACTAACTTCCATGTTCCGCGCTCCACACTCATGATGCTCGTGAGCGCACTTGCCACCCGCGATCAGATCATGGATGCCTATGCCGCCGCTATCGAGCAGCGCTACCGCTTCTTCAGCTTTGGCGACGCCATGCTCATTCAGTAGGTTCCGCCGTTCTACCGAACGGCGGACCGGCCGACGCTGCGCGGGCCGCATTTGGACAATCTGACGTTCAACTTCAAGGGCGCGACCAGAAGGTCAGCGCCCTTTCGTTTCACGTCACCTTGCCTCAAATGCGACCCGCTCGCTGTCGCTGGCAAAACATCGGCATTTCTTTGGTTGTCAAGAGATTGCCGTTCTGGCGGGTTTTCGCTCATATGACCCAATCCGCTGTCAAGAGCCACAATGGCCCCGCCGACCGCTTGCAATCGGTCGGCGGGGCCTGCCGTTAACCCGTCCCGGTCCGCCCCCGGCATGT
>NZ_JBQHQF010000035.1:0-11084 GCF_052067635.1 Collinsella sp. HCP3S3_E5
CGATACAATACGGAGAGGCGCAGCGATGCGCTCGGCGGCCGCACGCCGGCCGAGTTCCGCGCCGCGCTGGGAAGGGCCGCGTAACGGTCCAAGAAATCGTCCGCAGTCCCAGCTTCAGAGTGGGACGCAGTTTCCCCAGGAGCCCCCATCGGGAAACTGCATCCCGGAATTCGCCTGAATAGTGGGGTGCGGTTTCCGAAAGGGTGCCGTCTGGGAAACCGTGTCCCGGAATTCCCTCCCGCGCCTGGTTGTTCCGCATCGCATCTATTGGGCAAAGCGATCTGTCCCCATTGCAACAATCTGTTGATTGAACGTCGCTGTATGTTCGCGCTATCATGCATGGTTAAAATTGGTTAGCCATGGCAAACGGTTAGCAATGGTGAACATAAATGCAACGCCCTGTGGGCGTCGGGGGAGGAACACGTACGTGAAGCTCGATACACTCGAGATTGGAAAGGACGCCGTTGTCGCATCGGTGGCATCGGACGATCAGGCACTCCGACAGCATATTTTGGACATGGGCTTAACGCCGGGCACCGAAGTCACCATGATGAAGTACGCCCCCATGGGCGACCCGCTCGAGATTCGCCTGCGTGGCTACGAGTTGACGCTGCGCAAAGACGATGCTGCTCGCATTGAGCTCGTGGGTATTCACGACACCGATACGAGCCCGCGCGTTAACGCCGCAATCGGCACGACGGAGCACCCGGCGCTCGGTGAGGGGACGTATTCGCCCCGCGCGGCAAAAACGGCCGTGCCCGAGGGCGCGCCGCTGCACTTTGCCCTCGCCGGCAACCAAAATTGCGGCAAGACCACGCTGTTCAACCAGCTGACGGGTTCCAACCAACATGTTGGTAACTTTCCCGGCGTGACGGTCGACCGCAAGGACGGTACTGTTCGTAACCACCCCGAGGCGAGCGTTACCGACCTGCCCGGTATTTATTCGTTGTCGCCGTACACGGGCGAGGAGATTGTCAGCCGTCAATTCATCCTTGACGAGCATCCCGACGCCATCATCGACATCATCGATGCCACCAATATCGAGCGTAACCTCTACCTGACGCTGCAGCTTATGGAGCTCGACTGCCCCATGGTCATCGCGCTCAACATGATGGACGAGGTGACGGCCAACGGCGGCGCCGTGGACGTCAACCTGCTCGAGAGCCTGTTGGGCGTGCCTGTTGTCCCCATTAGCGCTGCCCGCAACGAGGGTATCGGCGAGCTGGTGGATCACGCTCTGCATGTGGCGCGGTTCCGCGAGCGCCCGGGTCGCCTGGACTTCTGCGCGCCCGATGGCCCGGACGGCGGTGCGCTGCATCGCTGTATCCACGGCATTGCCAACCTGATCGAGGACCATGCCGTGACGGCCCGCATTCCGCTGCGTTTTGCGGCGACCAAGCTGGTTGAGGGCGACGAGCTGGTGACCGAGGCACTTCACCTGGATCGCAACGAACTTGACGCTATTGAGCACATCATTACCCAGATGGAGGGCGAGGCTGGCACCGACCGCCTGTCCGCGCTGGCCGATATGCGCTTTAGCTTTATCGGCGACGTGTGTGGGCGCTGCGTCGTCAAGCCGCACGAGAGCCGCGAGCACGTGCGCTCCGTTAAGATCGACCGCATCCTGACGGGCCGCTACACGGCCATTCCGGCGTTCCTGGCGATCATGGGCCTCGTCTTTTGGCTGACGTTTGGCGTGATCGGCGCGGCGTTGCAGGGACTTATGGAGGACGGCATCGCTGTCATCATCGCCTCGGCCGATGCGGGTCTCAAGGCGTTCGGAACCAACGACGTGGTGCGCTCGCTGGCTGTCGACGGCGTGCTTACGGGCGTGGGCAGCGTGCTGACCTTCCTGCCGATTATCGTCGTGCTCTTCTTGTTCCTCTCCATTCTGGAAGACTCCGGCTACATGGCGCGCGTGGCCTTTGTCATGGATAAGGTGCTGCGTCGCTTTGGCCTGTCGGGCCGCAGCTTCGTGCCCATGCTCGTTGGTTTTGGCTGCACCGTGCCGGCTATCATGTCGACCCGTACACTCCCATCCGAGCATGATCGCAAGATGACGGTCATGCTCACGCCGTTCATGAGCTGCTCGGCCAAGTTGCCGGTTTACGGCTTGCTGTGCGGAGCATTCTTCCCGCAGGCGACGGTCCCAGCCATGGTCTCGCTCTATCTGATTGGCATTGCGGTCGGTTGCATCGCGGCTTTGGTGCTCAACCGCACAGCATTTAAGGGCGACCCGGTGCCGTTTATCATGGAGCTACCCAATTACCGCCTGCCGAGCATCAAGACGACGGTGATGCTGGCGTGGGATAAGGCCAAGGACTTTATTACCAAGGCCTTTACCATCATCTTTGCCGCCACCGTGGTCATCTGGTTCCTCCAGACGTTTGACATCCGCTTTAATGTGGTCGCCGATCAGTCGCAGAGTCTACTTGCCGGTCTGGGTAGCATCATCGCGCCGTTGTTGGCGCCGCTTGGCTTTGGCGACTGGCGTGCATCCACGGCGCTCGTCACCGGACTTATCGCCAAGGAGAGCGTCATCTCGACCCTCACCGTGCTTTTGGATGCAACGTCACCCGCGGCGCTGTCGACCATGTTTTCGCCGTTTACCGCCTACGTGTTCTTGGTCTTTACGCTGCTGTACCCGCCCTGCGTGGCGGCAATCGGTGCCGTCAAGAGCGAGTTGGGCGCGCGCTATGCCGTTGCCGTGTTTGCGTTTCAGGTGACGGTCGCCTGGATCGTGGCGTTTGTCGTGCATTCGGTGGGCATATTGCTGGGGTTGGCTTAGCTATTTATTGACGGCGCAACCTCTGTGTATTGAGTTGATTGCGGCCCCGCATCTGTACTGACGGATGCGGGGCCGTTGCTATATAATCGCCCACCGCCCAAGACAATCGGAGGGGTTTCCTACATGACTCAGGCAAGACAAGATGGCATCTCGCTCAAGCAGTGGCTCCCGCTTATCGGGCTCGCCTGCTGCGCGTTCGTGTTCAACACATCGGAGTTCATGCCCATCGGCCTTCTGACTGATATTGCCGTATCGTTCTCGCTCACCGAGGCCCAGGCAGGCATCATGATTTCGGTCTACGCCTGGGGCGTCATGCTGCTGTCGCTGCCGCTTATGGTGTTTGCCTCGCGCTTTGAGTTCAAGCGTATGCTGCTCGGCGTGCTCGCCGTGTTCTCTCTGGGTCAGTTCCTGTCCGCCGTGGCGCCCACCTATCCTATTTTGGTCTGTGCACGCCTGGTGGTCGCTTGCGCACATGCCGTGTTCTGGTCGGTCGCCTCGATTATGGCCTCGCGCCTGGTCGACACCCGTCACGGGGCGCTCGCCATCAGCATGATCGCCACGGGCTCGTCCATCGCGCAGATCTTTGGCCTGCCGATCGGCCGCGCCATCGGGCTGGCTGTGGGCTGGCGCATGACATTCGCTGTGGTCGGGGCCTTTTCTGCCGCCGCGGTGGTGTACCAGGCAGCGGTGTTCCCGGCCATGCCGGCGGGTGAGCGCTTTGCCGTTAAACAGCTGCCCGAGCTGCTCAAGAACCCGTTCCTCATCGCGCTCTACGCGGTCACGGTTTTTATGGCGACCGGCTATTACACAGGCTACAGCTATATCGAGCCCTTCCTGGCGCAGGTCGCGCACGTCGACGCGGGCGCCATTACCATGACGCTGACGGCGTTTGGCTGCTCCGGTCTGGTGGGCAGCTGGCTGTTTGGCCGCCTGTTCGACGGGCATCGCTTCCCGTTTTTGGCTATCACGCTCTCCGGCGTGCCAGCGGCCCTGCTGCTCATAGGTTCGGCCGCATCGTCGCTCGCAGCAGTGCTTGCTGTCTGCGTGCTGTGGGGCTGCTGCGCCACGGCCTTCAATGTGGCGTTCCAGGCCGAGCTCATCAAGTACACGCCGGCGGATTCGTCGGCTGTCGCCATGTCGATCTTCTCGGGCCTTTTTAATCTGGGTATCGGCACGGGCACCGCGATCGGCGGCGCCGTGGTTTCGGGTCCCGGTATCGCCTGGATCGGCTTCGCGGGCGGGGCGATTGCCGTCGTGGGCGTCATCCTCGCCATCACGGTGATGTTCCCAGCCATCCGCCGCGCCAAGCCCGTCGCCTAATCACGTCCCCTCATCAGTTGCGGTGGAATAGTTCCTGTTTAAGGCTTCTGAAGGCCCAGACAGGAACTATTCCACCGCAACTTATTTTGGGGAAGAGGATGCAAGCCGGGCATACAATGGATGTCGTTGTGTTGGCTTACCGGGAGGTTGCTATGTGGGCATACGAGACGACGTTCTATCAGATCTATCCGCTGGGCTTTTGTGGAGCTCCGCGCGAAAACGCCGCGCCCGTTGCCGAGGATGCGCTTGCCCAGGCTGCCAACGACGCGCCCAACCCCGATGCCCCCATCATGAAAATCGCCCAATGGGCCGACTACCTGCGAAAACTCGGTATTGGCGCTGTGCTCATCAACCCACCGCTCGAGTCCGATAGCCATGGCTACGACACGCGCAGCCTGCGTCACATCGACCGTCGCCTGGGTGGGGATGCCGACTTTGCCGCCGTGTGCGAGACGCTGCATGCCCACGGCATCCGCGTGGTGCTCGACGCCGTCTTCAACCACGTCGGTCGCGGCTTTTGGGCCTTCCGCGATGTGCAGGAGCGCAAGTGGGACTCGCCCTACAAGGACTGGTTCCACATCAGCTTTGACGGCGACTCATGCTACGGCGATGGCTTTTGGTACGAGGGCTGGGAAGGCCATTTTGAGCTCGTGAGGCTTAACCTGCAAAACCCCGCCGTGGTCGATTACCTGCTCGAGTCCGTGCGCCGTTGGGCCGATGTCTTTGGCGTCGACGGTCTGCGCCTGGACGTCGCCTATATGCTCGACCGCGACTTTATGCGCCGCCTGCACGCCTTTGCCCGTGAGCTCAAGCCCGACTTTGTGCTGATCGGCGAGACGCTCCACGGCGACTACAACCAGATCGTCAACGACGAGATGCTCGACTCCTGCACCAACTACGAGTGTTACAAGGGACTGTACTCCAGCTTTAACTCGATCAACATGTTCGAGATCGCCCACTCGCTGCACCGTCAGTTTGGCGGCGATCCGTGGTGCATCTACCGCGGCAAGCACCTGCTGTCGTTTGTCGACAACCACGACGTGCCGCGCCTGGCGAGCATCCTCACCGACAAGTCCTGTCTGCGTCCCGCCTACGGCATGCTCTTTGGCATGCCGGGCATCCCGTGCATCTACTATGGCAGCGAGTGGGGAATTGCTGGCGAAAAGGGTGGCCCCGATGGCGACTGGGCGCTGCGCCCTGCGCTCGATGAGCCTGCGCCCAACGAGCTGACGGCCTTCATCACACAGCTTGCGCACCTGCGCTCGGCCGACGACGCGGCGGCACGCGCTCTCAGCTACGGTGCGTACCGCAACGTGATGATTCAGAACAAACAGCTGCTGTTCGAGCGCGCCTGCGACGACGCGACGGTGCTCGTGGCGGTCAATGCCGTGAACGAGCCTTATACCTTTGGAGCCGGCGAACTCAACGGCTCCTTCGTCGACCTACTTGCCGACGATGCACCCACGGTCGAGCTGACGGGTGCGCTTGAACTTGCGCCCTACGAGGTGCGCTATCTGTTGAGGGCCTAGGTCATGGCGGCGTCAGACGAGGGCTATCAACATATTGAGCATGGGTTTGAGCCCG
This sequence comes from Collinsella sp. HCP3S3_E5, assembly GCF_052067635.1. Lineage (NCBI taxonomy): Bacteria > Bacillati > Actinomycetota > Coriobacteriia > Coriobacteriales > Coriobacteriaceae > Collinsella > Collinsella sp. HCP3S3_E5. The sequence goes on from NZ_JBQHQF010000035.1 coordinate 5,693, forward strand.
TGTTTGACCGGCACTCGCGCGTTTTGGTGCTGGGATCGTTTCCCTCGGTGCTTTCGCGCACCAATGCCTTTTATTACGGCAACCCTCAGAATCGCTTTTGGCGCGTGATGGCCGCGTGCCTTGGTGTGCCTGTACCACCCAACGAGGGCGACCCTTTGGTGGGCGGCGAGCCCGCGACGCTCGACGCCTCTATTGCCGCCAAGCGATCCATGCTGTTGAACGGTGGCTTGGCCCTGTGGGATGTGATCGAGAGCTGCGACATTAAGGGGTCGAGCGACGCGAGCATCAAAAACGTTGTGCCGGCATATATCGAACGCATCACTGGAGCTGCGCCCATCGAGCGGGTGGTATGCAACGGAGGTACGGCGGGGCGCCTCTATAAGCGCTATCTACAGGAGCGGACGGGTCTGTCCGCTGTCGTATTGCCGTCAACTAGTCCCGCTAACGCGGCCTGGCGCCTGGAGCGGCTTATCGAGCGCTGGCGCGAGGCAGTTGACTGGACCACACGGTAATCTAGATCCTTTATTGAGCATGGGCGCCGAGGCGTTTGATGATGGCATGCCAGATTGGTGCGGGCACGGCGGGCTTGACGCGCACCATGCCGTCGACATCGACGCTATCGGCCTCGCCGCCGCCAAGCAGCTGCGCATGCTCTATGGAGCAGCCCATGCGCACGGCGCCTACAAGCTTATCCATCGCTTCGGAAAATGGCCGGCGTAAGAGGCCCATACGCGGGGAGTGGCGAAGCGCCGCAATACCGCTGCCGGCGCAGATGACAACGCCACCGCACCATGGCAGGTCACGTAGAATACATGCCCGGCGCAGCCGCATGGCGGTTTCGCGTGCCCGTTCGGCGTCCTCGGACCCAGCAAGAACGACGACATAGACGCGTGTCTCTGTATCCCCGAAGCGATCGAGTATCTGCTCGACAGCGATCATCGCCTCATCATCAAATGCATCATCAACAGCGAACACCATGCCATCGACTACACCGGCATCATCCGCCTCCAAGTCGACCGAACGGGGGAGCGCGGTGTCGGAAAGCTGAGCATAGGCGGCGATGGCATCCTGCAGGTCCCAAAGCAAAAACTCAAGATCGGCGCTCTCGGGAATACTGATATATGCAATGGTTTGCAGCGTTTTTGGTACATCGCCGCGTGCAGTTGTCTCCATGCCGCCTCCTTTCCGGTTGGTTTCCGTTTAGGTTACACCGTCTGGTGGCGCGCGGGCGCGCTATCCTAGTGCAACCCTTACGAAAGGAACGCCATGCGTCTACCCATGAACACCTCGCTTGCCACGCTTAAGCCCTCCGGTATCCGCCGGATCAACGCACTCGCCGCCCAGCATCCGGGGTGCATCGCGCTCGCGCTTGGCGAGCCCGATTTTCCCACGCCCGATGTGATTAGCGCCGAGGTGACCGCCGCGCTGGGCCGCGGTGACACGCACTATCCGCCCAACAACGGCCGTCCCGCCCTGCGCGAGGCGCTGTCTACCTACATGGGAGACGCGGGCCTTACGTTTTCGGCCGACGAGGTCATCCTGACCGACGGCGCGACCGAGGCCCTGTCGGCAACATTTATGGCCATGCTCAACCCCTGCGACGAGGTTATTATCCCCACGCCGGCCTTTGGCCTGTACGAGAGCATCGTCGTGGCCAATCATGCCAAGGCGGTCTTCTTGGATACGGAGCCCGCGCAATTCCAGATTGACGAGGACGCGCTTCGCGCCTGCGTGACGCCGGCGACTAAGGCCATCGTCATCTGCACGCCCAACAATCCCACGGGCTGTATCCTCGACGCGGCATCGCTCGACGCCGTGGCACACGTGGCAGAGCAAGCGGGCATCTACGTAATCTGCGACGACGTATATAACCGCCTGGTCTATGTGGATGGCTATGAGCGCTTTGCCCAGCGCCACCCGGAGCTACGCGAGCAGACGGTGGTCATCGAGAGCTTCTCCAAGCCATGGGCTATGACCGGCTGGCGCTTGGGCTGGCTCGCAGCTGCAGCCCCCGTCATCGCCGAGATCGCAAAAGCTCACCAATACCTAGTATCGAGCGCCGTCTCCTTCGAAATGGACGCCGCGGCCCGAGCCCTGACCGTCGACCCAACCCCCATGCTCAAAGTCTACCGAGCCCGCCGCGAACGCGTGCTCGCAGCCTTAGACACCATGGGCCTCGACGTAGTGGAACCAGCCGGCGCCTTCTACGCTTTCCCCAGCATCAAACAATTCGGCCTAACAAGCGAAGACTTCTGCATCAAAGCCATCAAAGAAACTAACGTAGCCCTAGTCCCCGGAGACTGCTTCGGAACCGAAGGCCACGTCCGCTTAAGCTACTGCGTCTCCGACCAAGATCTGGACGAAGGCCTCCGCCGCCTGTCCAAATTCGTGTCAACCCTATAGCCCACCGGGACCCAAAACCATCAGCCCACCGACCCAAGCATTATGAGTGGGGCGCGCCGGCCAACGGAAAACCGGGCTGCCCCATAGTTGACGCAGGCCGCGCCGCCGAAGGCCAGGCGCAAGGTTTTCGTAGATTCCGCACGAGCCGAAGGCCACTTAATGTGGCCTTCGTGCGAGCCCAGGACTTGACCGAGCGAAAACCTTGCGCCTGGCCTTCGGCGGAGCGTGCCGGATGGTGGAATTGTGTGCAGCCCGGTTTTCCGTTGACCGACGCCGGGGTTCCCGCCATAATACTTTCGGTTCACGCACGAATCCGCTGCCAGAGACAGCCGGTGCAAACGGGCATTGCCCGCGAGCTCAATGGGATATCCCGCCAGCCGAGGTGGTCGAGTAGATATGTCTTCTCGCCCCCGTCGCTCATGCAGCGCGGGGGCTTTCTTTTTGGACATGCCCCCGTCACGTCCTTGTGGCGGACCGTGCCCGGAAAGAATTCGAGGAGGTGTAATTCATGCCCCAGCAGTACAAAATCGACAAGGTTGCAGAGATCGAGTCCCGTATCGCCGAGAATGCCGGTCTGTTCGTCGTCAACTACAACGGTCTGACGGTTAAGCAGGCTCAGGAGCTGCGTCATCAGCTTCGCGAGTGCGGCGCCGAGATGAAGGTCTACAAGAACAACCTGGTCAAGATCGCTCTCAAGAACCAGGAGCAGCCCGAGCTCGACGAGATCCTCGCCGGCCCCGTCGCTTATGTGTTCTACGAGACCGAGCCGGTCGAGGCCGCTAAGACCCTTAAGGACTTCTCCGCTAAGTCCAAGGGTGTCCTTGAGATTAAGGGCGGTATCTCCGACGGCAAGGCCGTTTCCGCTGATGATGTTAAGGCTATCGCCGAGCTGCCCACCAAGGACCAGCTTCTCGGCCAGATCGCCGGTCTCATCTCCGGTTTCGCTCGCGACATCGCTGTCTGCGTCAACGGCGTTTCCTCTGGTCTCGCTCGTTCGATCCAGCAGGTCTCCGAGCAGAAGGCAGCCTAGTCGCTGTTTTCACCCGCGGCGGCAACGCCGCACCCCTGGCGCATTCGCGCCGTGTTTTAACTGATCTCCGTGCACAGACACGGAAACCGAAAGGACTTAGAAATGGCTAAGCTTACCACCGATGAGATTATCGATGCTCTTAAGGAAATGACCCTTCTCGAGGCTTCCGAGCTCGTTAAGGCTATCGAGGACACCTTCGGCGTTTCCGCCGCTGCTCCTGCCGCTGTTGTCGCCGCTCCCGCTGCTGGCGCTGCTGAGGCCGAGGAGAAGACCGAGTTTGACGTCGTGCTCGAGGGCTTCGGCGACAACAAGATCCAGGTCATCAAGGCCGTCCGTGAGCTCACCAACCTTGGCCTGAAGGAGGCCAAGGAGGTCGTCGAGAGCGCTCCCAAGGCTGTTCTCGAGGGCGCCAAGAAGGAGGACGCCGAGGCTGCCAAGGAGAAGCTCGAGGCTGCTGGCGCTGCTGTCACCCTCAAGTAATCAGGCTTTCTCGCCAGATTTCTTTGCAGACGGGGTTCGCATTGCGAGCCCCGTCTTTTTTGTTTTGCCCCCTCATTCCCATTGCTCGGCACGCAGAACACCGCTGTCTTCGCCGTGCCAATCCCGTTACCGCTGGGGCATAAAATTGCACCATTCGAGCAATAATTTGCGTTGACCTGCTGAAGAATTGCGTTTGCCTTACGGCGACGTATGTCTCCGGCGGTAAGATACTTCGGTATCGCAATTTGGTCTGCGGCCGCCGTGCCGCACGCTTGGGGCGCTTTGCGCCTGCGAAAGGATCCTTGAATAATATGAAGGCAATCATCCCCGCCGCCGGTCTAGGCACGCGTTTTCTGCCTGGCACTAAGTGTACGCCCAAAGAGATGCTGCCGGTTCTCGACAAGCCGGTTATCCAGTACGTCGTTGAGGAGGCGCTCGCTCCCGAGGAGGTCGATGATGCTATCATCGTCACCTCTCCTGGCAAGCCCGAGCTGTTGAACTACTTCCAGCCCGATCGTTCGCTCGAGAACCTGCTGCGCGAGCGCGGCAAAGATGCATATGCCGATGCCGTTGCCCACGCAGGCGGTATGCCGGTCGACTTCCGTTATCAGTACGAGCCCAAGGGCCTCGGCCATGCCATTCGCTCGGCGGCCGATGCTGTGGCGGGGGAGAACTTCCTGGTTCTTCTGGGCGACTACGTTGTGCCCAACCATGACATTTGCGACAAGATGCTTGCCGTCTCCAAGGAGCATGGCGGCGCTTCGGTTATCGCTGTTGCCGCGTGTGCTCCCGAGGAGGTCAGCCGCTATGGCGTTATCGCCGGCGAGCGCGTGGGCTCCCTCGAGGGCGCTGAGGGCGTTGGCGATGCCGAGCCTGGCGCCGTGTGGCGTATCGGCGGCTTGGTGGAGAAGCCTGCTCCCGAGGCTGCGCCTTCTAACCTTTACATCGTCGGACGCTATCTGCTGAGCCCGCTGGTCATGGAGCTGCTTGCCGACCAGCAGGCCGGCAAGGGCGGCGAGATCCAGCTGACCGACGCCATGGCCCGTTCGCTCGACCGCGAGGCCATGTACGCCGTCGTCATCGATCCTCTGTCGGGCTACGACACCGGCACGCCTTCTGGCTGGATGGCCACCAACGCCCTTATGGCCGCAAGCGATCCTCGCTTTGCCGATGCCTTCTGGGATGCCATCGACGAGCGCGGCGGCTTGATGCGCAAGTAAACAGCGCTTACGGGTGCGGACTTCGGTCTGCACCCGTTTTTTGCGAACTGCCGCTTAGCTCCGGAAAGTGCGACCCACAATTTGGTCGAATTCTGGGATGCGCTTTCCGGCTGAGGACCCTAGCGGAAAGCGCATCCCAGAGTATCGGCGGGACTGCGGACAAAAAGTTGGACCGTTGAGGTCCGGAACGGAGTCCGCATGGCATACAGTAGGAGAATGGTGGAGAGGGCCAGGGCGCTTCGCGGCGCCGGGCTCACCG
>NZ_JBQHQF010000036.1:0-8933 GCF_052067635.1 Collinsella sp. HCP3S3_E5
CGGTGAGCCCGGCGCCGCGAAGCGCCCTGGCCCTCTCCACCATTCTCCTACTGTATGCCATGCGGACTCCGTTCCGGACCTCAACGGTCCAACTTTTTGTCCGCAGTCCCCTCGCTCAGACCGGGACGCATTTTCCCGATCGACCCTCTGCGGGAAACTGTATCCCACCTTGAGGGACAAAACTGGGACGCGGTTTCCGGCCCGGGCATCAAAACGAAGTTGCGGTGGAATAGTTCCTGTTTGGGGCTTTAACCAGCAAAAACAGGAACTATTCCACCGCAAGTTATGAGGGACGGGATGGGGCTGGCCCTCTTACTCTCTTACAGATGGCGCTCCAGGAAGCGGAAGGCTAGGCGAATCCAAGGGCGGACTGCCACCTGCTTGTCCTCGTTGTCGACCGCGGTATTGGCATTGCCGAGCGAAAGGCCGTGACCGCCTTGGTCAAAGACGTGCATCTCGCAAGCGACGCCCTCCTCGGCCATGCGCTGAGCAAACGGATAGACCTGCGCGATCGGCGCCGTTTTGTCATCGGACACGCCCCACACAAAGGTCGGCGGCATCTGACGCGAAACATGCGTGGTAGGGCAGATATCGGCCAGGTGCTCTTCGGTCGCCTCGCCACCCGTCACCATCGACAAGTAGTCGTTGAGCAAATCGCGCCCCGTCTTGCCACCTGTCTTGGGCACGCGCAAGTCGATGCGCGGATCGCGCGTCTGCATGTCGCGGACATAGGCAAAGTCGAGCAATGGATAGCCCAGCACCACGGCATCGGGACGAATGTCGTCCGGACGCGCCCCGGCAAGTGCCGCGAAGGGGCCGGTCTTCCACTGCGTTGCCAGCGAGGCGCAAATCATGCCGCCCGCCGAAAAGCCCACAACGCACACGCGCTTGGGATCGACATGCCACTCGTCGGCATTCGCACGAACCGTGGCGACCATCTTGGCAAGATCTGCCTGGGGGTGCGGAAAGCTCACGTCACCCGTGCCACTCGTGACATAGTTGAGAACAAAGGCCTGGTACCCGTGATCCAAAAATGCAAACGCCACCGGGTCCTGCTCGTGCGGAGCGATGTGCGTAAACGCGCCTCCGCCGCAGATGATCACTGCCGGGCGACGACCATTGGGCTTGCCGGGCAGCGGTTCGGCCCCCATATAGGTAAACGTCGCCGGATATTCCTCGGTCGGCTCCTCGCCCCACAGCGCATGGCTCTCGACGATCATATATGCTCCCTTCGCGCGATTCGTGCGCACGTTATGTCTCGCCTTCAAGCGTACCCCACTTGGACGCACGGCATCGAAACGTATCCGCAATAAGTTCCCTTCAACTGATATATCACATAATCCCAGCTCAGGGCCGTCGTTGAGCAGCGTAAAATAGAGACGCTGACCGAGCCGGTAAACACACACGAAACGTTTCCGGCAAAACTACGCGTGCGCTACATGCGCACTTGATACGTTGGAGGCATCTATGGGTCTGCTCGATTCGCTCAAGTCCACGTTCAACTCGTCGGGCGAGGCGTCCGTACCGCCCGCAGCAAGCTTCGCCACCCGCGAAGGCGTCATCTACGCTCCCGTTAACGGTGTGCTCGTCAATCTAAACGAGGTTCCCGACGAGACCATCGCCTCGGGAATGCTCGGCCAGGGCTACGGCATCGAGCCCATCACCGGCACCATCTATGCGCCCGCTAACGGCCGCATCGGTGCCACCACCGTCACCAACCACTCTATTGGCATGATCACCGAGGACGGCCTTCGCGTGTTCATCCATGTCGGCCTGGGCACCGTACAAATGAACGGCAAGGGTTTTGCCCGCTTTGTCGAGATGGGCGATGTGGTCAAGGCAGGCCAGCCGCTCATCAGTTTCGACCGCGATGCCATTAAGGCCGCTGGCCACGAGGACATCGTGACCGTCATCATCTCCGAGCTCGATCGTCTTAAGAGCATCGACCATGTCGGCGAGTCTGGAACGCTTATCGCCGGCAACCCGCTCGTCAAGCTGGGCGACCCGCTGCTGGTGGCTAAGACCAAGTAACGAGTCCTGCGCCGTACAGCCAACAGGCAACACGCCAAGCGCCCACGACCATCTGGCCGCGGGCGCTTTTCGTTTGAAAACCGTCCCGTCAATGCCTTATCTGTATAGCCCAAATGAGCCGAGCTGCTAGAATATCGAACTGTATGGATAACTATCATTCAACCGCTATGGGAGGATACGTGAACCGCACCAAAATCGCGCAGCTCTATGCCGATTCCGAGTCGCTCGGCGGCAAGACCGTCACTGTCGCCGGCTGGGTCAAGTCCGTCCGCGACATGAAGAACTTTGGCTTCGTCACGCTCAACGACGGCAGCTGCTTCCGCGACCTGCAGGTCGTCATGAACCGCGAGACGCTCGGCAACTACGACGAGATCGCCCACCAAAACGTCTCGGCTGCACTCATTTGCACCGGCACCGTCAAGCTGACCCCCGATGCGCCCCAGCCTTTCGAGCTTTCTGCCACCTCCATCGAGGTAGAGGGCACGAGCGCCCCGGACTACCCGCTGCAGAAGAAGCGCGCAACCGTCGAGTTCCTGCGTACCCAGCAGCACCTGCGCCCGCGCACCAACCTGTTCCGTGCCGTGTTCCGCATCCGCTCTGTCGCGGCTGCCGCCATCCACCGCTTCTTCCAAGAGCAGGGCTTTGTCTACGTCAACACCCCCATCATCACCACGAGTGACTGCGAGGGCGCCGGCGAGATGTTCCGCGTGACCACGCTCGACCCCAAAAATCCGCCTCTCACCGAGTCCGGAGAGGTCGACTGGAGCCAGGACTTCTTTGGCAAGCACGCAAGCCTTACCGTGTCCGGCCAGCTCAATGCCGAGAACTTTGCCATGGCCTTTGGCGACGTGTACACCTTTGGCCCCACCTTCCGCGCCGAAAACTCCAACACCACGCGCCACGCCGCCGAGTTTTGGATGATCGAGCCCGAGATGGCCTTTGCCGACCTGAATGACTACATGGATAACGCCGAGGCCATGCTCAAGTACGTTCTTAAGGACGTTATGGCCACTTGCCCCGACGAGCTCAACATGCTCAACAAGTTTGTGGACAAGGGCCTGATCGAGCGCCTGAACCACGTTGCAAACTCCGACTTTGCCCGCGTCACCTACACCGAGGCCGTCGAGATCCTGGAGCAGGCCGTCGCCGCCGGTCACAAGTTTGACTATCCTGTCAGCTGGGGCATTGACCTGCAGACCGAGCACGAGCGCTTCCTGACCGAGGAGCACTTTAAGCGCCCGACCTTCGTGACCGACTACCCGGCCGAGATCAAGGCCTTCTACATGCGCATGAACGACGACGGCAAGACCGTCGCCGCCGCCGACTGCCTGGTTCCCGGTATCGGCGAGATTATCGGCGGCTCCCAGCGCGAGGAGCGCCTGGATCTTCTCGAGGCCCGCATCAAGGACCTTGGCATGGCCCCCGAGCAGTACAAGTACTACCTTGACCTGCGCCGCTACGGTTCCTGCAAACACGCCGGCTACGGCCTGGGCTTCGAGCGCTTGGTCATGTATCTGACCGGCGTGGGCAACATCCGCGACGTCCTTCCGCACCCCCGCACCGTGGGCAACGCCGATTTCTAATCGCCACAGCTCCGTCCCGCGCGTTACAGCGTGTCGCGCCAGCGCCTCTCGGCAAGCCGAGGGGCGCTTTTTTCAACAGCATCCGTCAGGCTTTTGTCAAGTTTTTGGTCAGCTGAGCAGGGCTGTTGAAAACTCGACCCGCCGCTTGCCGACGACTACCGACCACCCAGAGTGCCCTGCGCCCCTAAGCAAACCCCGTGTCCTAGGCTCCGTAGCGTCATCACCCAAAAACGGAAAGGACGTGAACGCAATGGCCAAACCCGCTGTTGAGAACTACGAGGCCACGACCAGGGGTGCTGCTTCCATGGCAGCCTATCGCGCTGTGCGCATCCTGCAACTCTTAAGCGAGCATACCGGTGAGGACAAAGCGCTTCCTCCCGATGAGCTGATCGAGCGTCTCGCCCATCCCGACGACCCCGCTCGCATGCCCATCTCGGCAGCGCGGCGCAGTATCCATACCGCGATTTCCGCCCTGCGACATGCCGGATACGAGATTGAGTACAAGCGCGGCGCGGGTTACCGACTTCTCACCCGACCGCTCTCCGACGAGGAAATCATTCGACTCCATGGCATGGTCATGCGCAACCGCTCCACACCCATCGCGACCAGAAAAAGCATAGCGCGCCATCTGGTCGCCATGGCAAGCGCCGACGTTCGCGGCTATCTCGATACGTCCGAGCCGGCACCAAGCTCAGAAGGCAAACCCGCCAAGACCACGCGACCGCCCGCCAAACACATCGATACCTGCGAGCTCATCGAGCGGGCCATCGACCACGGAACCACGGTGAGCTTTGACATTTCAAGCGTCACGACACACGACAAGATCGAAGTGACGAGGATGACCGTTCGGCCTTTTGCCATCAAACAGCGAGACGGCGTCTCGTATCTGCTGGGAACGGTCGTCGACGGGCACGGCTCCGACGACACCCTACGCACCGTCGAGGTCGGCCGCATGAGAAACGTTAGCACGCGCCTGCTCGACGGCAAGAAGCTCTTTGCCGCGCTGGACGAGGGGGAGCGGCCCGCGCCCGCCGCCTAAGTCTTGCCGTTGCCCGCCAAATCCCCCGCCGTCCATCCGGTTCAGTATTAAAAAACCCGACAGGTTGTTGAAAAAATGGGCATTGGCGCTACTATAGACCCACTTGCACTTTGTTTGAGTGCAGTGTTTCCAGCAATTTCTATACTGGGGGTAATGACATGAACGACATCACCATCAGCCGCAGGAGCCTTCTGGTCTCCGCCGGCCTGCTCGCACTGGCCCCGCTCGCCGGATGCGGCGGCAACTCTGGTTCCGGCTCTGCAGCCGCAGGTTCCGACTACACCATCGGCGTTCTGCAGCTCACTGAGCACTCCGCGCTCGACGCCGCCAACGACGGCTTTGTCAAGGCCATCAAGAAGAGCGGACTCAAGGTCAAGATCGACCAGAAGAACGCCCAGAACGACCAGTCCACGTGTAAGTCCATCGCCGACAAGTTTGTGGGCGACAACGTCAACTTGATCTACGCCATCGCCACGCCTGCCGCACAGGCTGCCGCCGGCGCCACGGCCGATATCCCCATCGTGGGCTGCGCCATCACCGACTACGCCGCCTCCGGCCTGGTCCAGGACAACGACAAGCCCGGCACCAACGTCACCGGCGCCTCCGACCTCACCCCGGTCGCCGAGCAGCTCGAGATGATGCAGAAGGTCCTGCCCGACGTTAAAAAGGTCGGTCTGCTCTACTGCACCGCCGAGTCCAACTCCGACGTCCAGATCAAGGCCGCCAAGAAGGAACTCGACAAGCTGGGCCTGGAGTACACCGATTTCACCGTCTCGAGCTCCAACGAGATCCAGTCTGTCGTCGAGTCTGCCGTGGGCAAGGTCGACGCGCTCTACTCCCCCACTGACAACACCATCGCCGCGGGCGCTTCGCAGGTCGGTCAGATCTGCAAGGAGAACAAGCTTCCCTTTGTGACCGGCGAGGAGGGCATGTGCATGGCCGGCGGCCTGTTCACCCTTTCCATCAACTATGAGGACCTGGGCTACGCCGCGGGCGAGATGGCCGTTAAGATTCTGAAGGGCGAGGCCAAGCCCGAGGATATGCCGATCAAGCACCTCCCAAGCAAGGATCTGGTCGTCATCAAGAACGACGAGATGGCCGAGGCCCTGGGCATCGACCTTTCCGCTCTAGACGAGTAGCGCCATGCGCGGTAACGCAGCTAGGCACGCGCTTGCGCCATAGCTGCGTTATTCAATATCTGAGTCATTGGGGCGAACGCTAAAGACCGGCGTTCGCCCTGCTTGTTTTTGGTAAAACAAAATGTCCGTCCGCTGCTCTTTTATGCATTGGTACCGCTATTATGGAAAATCACGTGTCCACCCTATCCTAGGAGGTATGAAGCATGCTCATTGCGTTGCAGGGCGCCGTTTCGCAGGGTGTCCTCTGGGGCATTATGGTGCTTGGCGTGTTTATCACGTTCCGCCTGCTCGACATCCCCGATATGACCTGTGACGGCAGCTTTGCCCTCGGCGGCTGCGTCTGCGCCGTGCTCATCGTCAACAACAATGTCGACCCGTTGCTCGCCGTTTTGGCCGGCATGTGCGCCGGCGCCATTGCGGGCGCGGTCACGGGCATTCTGACCACCGTCTTTGAGATTCCCGCGATCCTCGCCGGAATCCTCACCCAGATCAGCCTGTGGTCCATCAACCTGCGCATCATGGGCAAATCCAACACGCCCATCCTTGCCAAGGGCACCGTGTTCTCGGCCGTCAGCAATATGACGGGCCTGCCGCAGTCCACCGTTGCCATCATCCTGGGCATCTTGCTCGCCGTGGCTATCGTTGCCATCCTGTATTGGTTCTTTGGCACCGAGATCGGCTCGGCGCTGCGCGCCACCGGCAACAACGAGTACATGATCCGTGCCCTGGGCGTCAACACCAACTCCACTAAGATGATCGCCCTCGTGCTCTCCAACGCCCTCATTGGCCTTTCGGGCGCGCTCATCTGCCAGAGCCAGAAGTACGCCGACATTGGCATGGGCACCGGCGCCATCGTTATCGGTCTCGCCGCCATTGTTATCGGCGAGGTGCTCGGCCGCCTGCTGCCCGGCGGTCTCACGCAGTTTAGCGTCCGTCTTGCCTCCGCCGTCTTTGGCTCCGTAGTGTACTTCCTCATCCGCGCCATCGTGCTGCAGCTGGGCATGGACGCCAACGACATGAAGCTGCTCTCCGCCGTGATTGTCGCCGTGGCCCTATGCGTGCCCGTGGTTTGGGAGCGCTATAAGCTCCGCAGCTCCTACACGAAGGGGGATGAGGCAGATGCTTAAGCTCTCGCACGTCAAGAAGACCTTTAACAAGGGCACCGTCACCGAAAAGCGCGCTCTTACCGGCGTCGACCTTACCCTCAACGACGGTGACTTTGTAACCGTGATTGGCGGCAACGGCGCCGGCAAGTCCACGCTGCTCAACATGATCGCCGGCGTGTATCCGCTCGATTCGGGCGTTATCGAGCTCGACGGCACCGACATCTCGCGTCTGAGCGAGTCGCAGCGTGCCAAGTACCTGGGCCGCGTGTTCCAGGACCCCATGCGCGGCACCGCAGCCGACATGCAAATTGCCGAGAACCTGGCACTCGCCAAGCGTCGCGGCCAGCGTCGCGGCCTTTCGTGGGGCGTCACCAAGGCCGAGAAGGACGAGTACGTCAAGCTGCTCAAACGCCTGGACCTTGGTCTGGACACGCGCCTCGACGCCAAGGTCGGCCTGCTCTCGGGCGGCCAGCGCCAGGCACTCACCCTGCTCATGGCCACGCTCACCAAGCCGCGCCTGCTGCTGCTCGACGAGCATACCGCGGCACTCGACCCCAAGACGGCCTCTAAGGTGCTCAATCTGACCGAGGAGATCGTCGACGAGAACCACCTGACCACGCTCATGGTCACGCATAACATGAACGACGCTATCCGTCTGGGCAATCGCCTGATCATGATGCACGAGGGCCACGTAATCTACGATGTGGCAGGCGATGAGAAGAAGTCGCTCACCGTCGCCGACCTACTGCAGAAGTTCGAGGAGGTCTCGGGCGGCGAGCTCGCCAACGACCGCATGCTGCTGAGCTAAACCTACCAAAAAGGGACAGGTTTATTTTGGCAGGTTTTATCTGCGCAGACGTCAAAACCGCCGCAAAGGGACAGACACCTTTGCGGCGGTTTTCGCATATTATGTCGATAATCCAGCGTCAGCAGGGACCACAGGTTAAGAACTAAGGAAACTGCCATGAGAGGATCTCTTCCTCGTCTTGCTTGACCGCCGCACTCCTTGCCGGCGTACTCGCCGGCGCCCCAGCTTACGCCACCGCGGACGCCCCATCTCAAGTTATCGGCCCGTCCAATGTGATCGGACGGGCTTTTTGGTGGGTATCATGGTTGAACGATCTTGAGGAGGTTTTCCCTACATGGAATTGTTTGAGCCGATTCTTCATTTCTTTGAGCAGCGGTGGGTCCACAACATCATCTGGGCTGGTATCTTGGCGATAGGCACCGCCGTCGCCGCCAAAGTCGTTTCCAAGACGCTGCGTCACCTGCTCAACCGCGACGATAACCCGCTTCCGGCATCGAGTATCTTCATCAACATTGCGCGCGCCGTCATCTGGATGATCGGCGGCAGTTTTATCCTCGACAACTGCTTTGGCATTAACGCAAACGCGCTCGTCGCCGCTCTTGGCGTCGGCGGCATTGCCATCTCGCTCGGCTTTCAGGACACGCTGTCGAACCTTATCGGCGGCTTGCAGGTGACCTTTATGGGCATCATCAAGCCCGGCGACAATATCGAGGTCGGCGGCGTGTCGGGCGTGGTACAGGACATCACCTGGCGCCACACGACCATCGAGGATGCCTACGGGCAGACCATCATTGTGCCCAACTCCAACATCTCCAAGGACACGCTCGTGCATCTGATGCCCTTTGGGCGCGTGGCCGTGCCCGTTGCCGTAAAGGACACGTCTAAATGGGCTTCCCTTGACGCGCTGGCAGACGAGCTGACCAGCGCCACCAAGGCCGCCGTGCTTCCCATCTCGGGCTTTGACCAGGAGCCCTACGTGCTCTTTAGCGAAATCGGCGACTTTGGCATCAAGGGCAAGATCATCTTTATCGTCAGTGACGACAGCACCACACTCACCGCTGCCGACGCCTGCATCCGCGCTATCGCTCCCATCATCGCCTAAAGCACCACAAAGGGGACAGACACTATGACCCAATCCGAGGGCACTAAAAAGATAGGAGCCCCCGCTCGTGACCGCGGGTCGGGGCTGCGACAATGATGTTGAAGTGCCATAGGCGCAGCCGCGCC
>NZ_JBQHQF010000037.1:0-8603 GCF_052067635.1 Collinsella sp. HCP3S3_E5
GGCGGACCGGGACGGGTTAACGGCAGGCCCCGCCGACCGATTGCAAGCGGTCGGCGGGGCCATTGTGGCTCTTGACAGCGGATTGGGTCATATGAGCGAAAACCCGCCAGAGCGAGCAAGGTGCCTTGAAGCAAGGCGGCATAGACCTTCTGGTCATGCCGCCGAAGCTGAAAGGCAGATTGCTGCTCTGGCGGGTTTGCAGCGTCAACCTGTTACGCGGTTTGGTAAAACCGCGTAACTACAAGGCATTCGCGCAGCGCTCGCAGATATGCGCGTGACCGTTGTACTCGCCGACGGTGGTGCGATAGTTCCAGCAACGGTCGCAGCACTCGCCCTCGGCGGCCTCAATAGCAACGGAAAGCTCCTCGCCCTGGGTTAGCTCAACATCGGAGACGATGTAGAACTCGGCCAGATCGACGGCCTTGTCGCCGGTCAGCAGCGCATACATCTCGGCGGGAACGACCGCCTTGACGCGGACCTGCTGGCTCTTGGTGAAGGTACCGACGGAGCGGGCATCCTCAAGGGCCTTGGTCACAGCGCTACGGAGCTCGAGCGAGGCCTCGAGCACGCCCTCGAACTCATTGGCCTCGTCGACCGTGATAGGCGACTTGTACCAATCGAGCAGCGCGGCGTACTTCTGGTGATCGACGCAGCCGGCGGGCGCATAGGCCATGGCCTCGTCGACCGTGTAGGACAGGATCGGCTGCAGGTCGCGCATGAGCATCGAGAAGAGCTCGGCCAGCACGGTTTGGGCGCTGCGACGCTCGAGCGAGCCGGGCTTGTCGCAGTACAGACGGTCCTTCAGGGCGTCGAGGTACACGTTGGAAAGCTCGGTAACCACAAAGTCGTAGAGCGCACGGTAGGCGCGCGGGAACTCGTAGCTAGCGTAGGCGTCGTCGACCTCGGCCTGGACCTGGGTCAGACGGGCAACCATGAGCTTGTCGAGCGGCAGCAGGTCGGCAAAGGCGACGCCGTCGGTCTCGGGCTCAAACTGACCCTCGAGCTCGGAGAGCAGGAAGCGCAGCGTGTTGCGGAAACGACGGTAGGCATCGGACGTACGAGCAAGGATCTCATGGTCGATGGAGACGTCGGAGCTGGTATCGACCGAGGCGACCCACAGGCGGATGATATCGGCGCCCATCTCGTCGCAGACCTTGTTGGGGTCGATGACGTTGCCGAGCGACTTGGACATCTTGCGGCCCTGGCCATCGAGCGTGAAGCCCTGCGAGACGACCGCCTTGTACGGAGCGTGGCCGTTGGCACCCACCGAGGTGAGCAACGAGCTCTGGAACCAGCCGCGGTGCTGGTCGGAGCCCTCGAGGTACACATCCGCCGGGTACTCAAGCTCGGGGCGATACTCGCAGACGGCCTTCCAGGACACGCCGGAGTCCCACCACACGTCGAGGATGTCCTTATCGGCCTTGAGGTGATGGCCGCCGCACTTGGGGCAGACGCAAGCCTCGCCCAGGTAGCTCTCGGGAGCGTCGGTGAACCAGGCGTCGGAGCCCTTCTCGTGGAAGAGCTTGATGACGGCGTCGAGCGTGGCGTCGTTCATGACCTTCTCGCCGCAGTCGGCGCAGGTGTAGCTGGGGATAGGCACGCCCCAGTTGCGCTGACGGCTGATGCACCAGTCGGGACGCTGCTCGACCATGGCACCGATGCGGTTGGCCGCGTGGGCCGGATACCACTTGACGTTCTCGCGGATCTCTTTGCCAGCCTGCTCGCGCAAACCGGTCTTGTCCATCGAGACAAACCACTGGTCGGTAGCACGGAAGAGCACCGGGTGCTTGCAGCGCCAGCAGTGCGGATAGCTGTGCGTGATCTTCTTCTCGAGGACCAGGGTGCCGCGCTCGCGCAGGAACTCGATGATGTGCGGATTGGCCTCGTCGGTATCCATACCGCTGAAGGGGCCACCGGTACCAAACTCCTCGCCGGTGTAGAACTTACCGTCGTCATCAACCGGCATGCAGATATCGGTGATGCCCTCCTTGAGGCAGGCGAAGTAGTCGTCGACGCCATGGCCGGGCGAGTTGTGGACGATACCGGTACCGTCATCGACGCCGACGTAATCGGCCAGCAGCGCCACGCCCTCGACGCCGTCAAAGATCGGCTGCTTGTAGTGGATGTGGTGGAAGGTCTCAGCGGGAACCACATAGGGCTTACCGTCGACCATGACCGGGGTGTACTCCCAGCCAAACTCCTCACAGCACTTGGGAGCCAGGTCCTCGAGCATGACCTCGGCACGGCCATCGTGCTCAACGGCAACATAGGCGGCGCCGGGCTTAAGGGAAACGGCCTGGTCGGAGGGGATGGTCCACGGCGTGGTCGTCCAGATGATGAAGTCAACCGGGCCGTCGAAGTTCTCGAGACCGGCAGGCTTAGTGGTCATCTCAAAGCGCACGAAGATGGACGGGCTCGTCTCGTCGGAGTACTCGATCTCGGCCTCGGCCAGCGCGGTGTGGCAGTGCTTGCACCAGTGGACGGGCTTATGACCGCGATAGATCATGCCCTTGTCGAACATGGCCTTGAAGACCTCGATGTCGGCGGCGTCATGCTGGTGATAAAGCGTCAGATACGGGTTGTCCCAGTCGCCAAGCACGCCCAGGCGACGGAAGCCGGCCTTCTGCAGCTCGATGTTCTCGACAGCGAACTTATTGCAAAGCTCGCGGATCTTAGCCGTGGAGGTCTGGTTGAACTTCTCGGTGCCGAGCTTCTCCTCGACCTTGTGCTCAATCGGCTGACCGTGGCAGTCCCAACCGGGGACATAGGGAACCTCATAGCCCTGCATCATCCAGTAACGGTTGATCATGTCCTTAGAGATCTTGTTCATGGCGTGGCCGATGTGGATCGGGCCGTTGGCATACGGAGGGCCGTCGTGCAGCACGAACTTCTTGTGACCCTTGTTCTTCTTTAGAACTTGCTCGTAGACCTTGTTGTCCTGCCAGTCCTTGAGTCGCTTGGGCTCGGACTTGGAAAGACCGGCACGCATGGGAAAACCGGTCTTGGGCAGATTCATCGTCTGCTTGTACTCGTTTGCCACGGTACCCCTTTCTTGTCATGGGCGCGCACGCCCTCTGGGCACCAAAAAAGCGCCCGTCCCTGCAAGCTGGGACGAAGCGCCACAAGACAGGCAGTCTGCCCGTAAAAGCTCTTCGCTTAACCACCCAGCTTAGATGCCCTCGCCCGCGTCGCCGCGCGCTCGCATCCGTTACTCGGCTGGCCTGTATCGACGACCATCTCGGCGATATCTACTAAGACGTGCCTGCGCGGCACGTCCGTTGGGACCGCAGCTCCGGGGTGATTTTCATCGGTCGCATGCACGGGTTCTCAGCGCTCCCCGCTCTCTGTAGCATGCGGACGGCCGACTACTCGTCCCCATCAACGCTTATGCGGAGTATGCTAGCACGTTCCGCGCCGACGAAAAACCCTCAACACTGGTTTTATACGTTCGAAATTTCTCGCGGATGTGGGCCTTCTCTAGGAGCAAAATACCTGAAAGCACTTTATCGAACGAAAGAAGGTTGCTATGCGCACGATCGGAATGAGCGACTATACCGTCGGCGAGGACTGCTTCGACGAGCTTCCCGGCGCGCTGGCCGAATACGGAGCGACCAAGGTCGCAATCATCGGTGGCAAGCGAGCACTGGCTGCAGCACTTCCCGGCATCGAAGCCGCGCTGGCAGGCACCGGCGTCGAGGTTCTGGAGACGCGCGTCTACGGCACCAACAGCACACGCGCCAATATCGCCAAGGTCGTAAACTCCCCCGCCTGCCAGCAGGCAGACGTGCTCATAGCCTGCGGCGGTGGCAAGGCGCTCGACACCGTCAAGACGGCGGCCATCGAGCTCAAGAAGATCGTCTTTACCGTGCCGACGATTTGCTCCAACTGCTCCGCCGCGACCGCCATTGCCGTTGTCTACAATGACGACGGCTCGCTCGAGGGCTATTCGTACCCCAACCGCCCCGCGCACATCTTCATCAACCCCAAGATCATCGCCGAGGCACCGGCAGAGTACTTCTGGGCCGGCGTAGGCGATGCCCTGTCCAAGCAGCCCGAGGTCGAGTACGCCACGAGCGCCGGAAATTTGGAGCACACCGCCGGTCTTGGCCTGGCACTCGCCCACACCTGCTCCGAGCCGCTGTTTACCTATGGCGTCCAGGGTCTTGAGGACGTGCGCCAGGACCTGTCGAGCGAGGCCGTCAAGCAGATCGCGCTCGATATCGTGGTCAACACGGGATATGTCTCGAACCTGACCAACCAGAACGATTACTACTACAACTCGAGCGTCGCACACGCGTTCTACAACGCCACTTGCAGCATTCCGCGTGAGGGCACCTACCTGCACGGCGAGGTCGTAAGCCTGGGCGTGCTGGTGCTGTTCGCCTACACGGGCGACACCGAGAACCTTGAGCGCTACGCGGCCTTTAACAAGCAGATGGGCCTGCCCGTGACGCTTGAGCAGGTCGGGCTTTCCGAGGCCGATATCCCTGCCCTGTGCGAGTACGCGCACGCCACCAACGAGTGGAAGCAGGGTAACCCCGAGCCCTTCACCGACGAGAAGTTCGCCGCCGCCATCAAGGCAGCCAACGCCTACGGCCACACCCTCCTCGCCTAACCTACCAAAAAGGGACAGGTTTATTTTGGCAGGTTTTATCTGGGCAAACGCCATTGAACATCTGTTGAAATCGTTTAGCTTGCCAGTAAAGGGGGCGACCATCTACTCGATGGCCGCCCCCATTCTTTTGCTATTCCAACATGCTCGGGTCAAATTCACTTGCGGGAATCACACGGTACCCGTGGCGCAGGAGCAGGTCGACGAAAACGCCGTTGCCCGCGGTGAGCGTGCCGCTAAAGGTGCCATCGTAGATGCGACCTGCACCGCACGAGGGACTACGGTCCTGTAAGATGCACGCGGCGATCTCTTCCGGCCCACCCGCCTGCTCGCACATGTCGAGCGCACGCTCAGCACCCAGGCGAAACTCACGATCGACCGAGGCGCCCTCGCAGGAACGGACTTCGCCGTTCACAATCTCGGACGGCTTGCGCGGCGTGGGCAGACCGCCAAAAACCTCTGGGCACACGAGGAGCACCTCGGTTCCCGTACGCTCGCAAGCCTCGACCAGCTCGCGATGGTAATTATCGAGCCCGTTATACTTGCAGCTCTCGCCCATCAAGCAGGCACTTACCACGATCTTCATATACAACTCTTCCCAAGCAAAACGCCCCATTTGAGGTGGACACTCAAATGGGGCGAAAGCACTGCGCAACTAGTATTACTGCTGCTTTGGCATCAACGGATTCTCACGCGTGAGGAGATTCATAAACTCCTCGCCCGTGATCGTCTCCTTCTTGTACAGATAACGAGCCAGCTCGTGGAGCTTAAACTTATTCTCCTTCAGGATCTGCAGGGCGCGGTCGTGCGCATCCTCGATCAGCTTGGCGACAATCGCGTCCACGCGCTCGGCCGTACCGGGGGCGCAGGTGAGCGACGTATCCTGGTTAAGGTACGCGTTCTGCACGGTACCGAGCGCCATCATGCCAAACTCATCGGACATACCAAAGCGCGTCACCATGTTACGGGCAAGCTTGGTGGCCTGCTCGATATCGTTGGCGGCGCCGGTCGTCATCTCGCCAAAGATGAGCTCCTCGGCTGCACGGCCACCGCAATAGACGGCGAGCTTGTCCAGGATCTCCTGGCGCGTGGTCAGGAAGCGCTCGTCCTCCTCGACCTGCATGGTGTAGCCCAGAGCACCGCTCGTGCGCGGCACGATGGTGATCTTTGTGACCGGCGCAGAGCCCTTCTGGCGAGCAGCAACGATGGCATGACCGATCTCGTGATAAGAAACGACCTGCTTCTCGTGGTCGGACAGCACCGTGGACTTGCGCTGCTGACCGGCGATGACGACCTCCACCGACTCCTCAAAATCGTCCTGCGTGGCGCGTTTGCGACCCTCGCGGACGGCACGCAGGGCGCCCTCGTTGATAATGTTGGCCAGGTCGGCGCCCGAGGCACCGGGCGTGGCGCGGGCAATCGCGGTCAGATCGATCGGCGGCTGCGTCTTCACGCTCTTGGCGTGCAGCTCAAGAATGTTCTTACGGCCGGTCAGGTCGGGCAGCTCAACGGGGATGCGGCGATCAAAACGACCGGGGCGCAACAGGGCCGGGTCAAGGCTGTCGGGACGGTTGGTTGCAGCGAGGACGACGATACCCTTGTGGTTATCGAAGCCGTCCATCTCGGTCAGCAGCTGGTTGAGAGTCTGCTCGCGCTCGTCGTTGCCACTAAAGCCGCCGCCGTCGCGCTTCTTGCCAATAGTATCGATCTCATCGATAAAGACGATGCACGGGGCCTTTTCCTTGGCCTGCTTAAACAAATCGCGAACCTTGGCGGCGCCGCGGCCGACGAACATCTCAACAAACTCAGAGCCCGAAATACTAAAGAACGGCACACCAGCCTCGCCGGCCACAGCCTTGGCAAGCAGGGTTTTACCGGTACCCGGAGGGCCGACAAGGAGGGCACCGCGCGGCAGCTTGGCGCCAATCTCCTCGTAGCGCTGCGGCTTCTCCAGAAAGTCGACGACCTCCTTGAGGGACTCCTTGGCCTCTTCCTGGCCAGCAACATCCTTAAAGGTCACGCCCACGTCCTTGGAGGCAATCACACGCGCGCCGGACTTGCCCAGTCCACCGCCGCCAAAACCGCCGCCGCCAAAGTTCATCGACGGGCCGTCATCACCCATGGCCTTCTTCATGCGGCGGTTGAGCCACCAGCCGATCAGGAAGAAAATCGCCATGGGAAGAATGAGGGTGAGCAGGTAGTAAGTCATCAGACCCGAGTTCTTATCGGGAACGACCGACTCAAGCGAGGCGCCAGATTCAAGCACGCGATCGGTAAAGCCCGCATCATTCGGCACACCGGTCGTCTTGTAGGCGATGTTCTCGTCCTCGCCCTTCTTGGTGTAATAAATCGAGTAATCGTCCGTGTTGTACTCGACCTTATCGACGCTCTTCTTGTCGAGCGCTTTGACAAACGTCGAGTAATCGGTCTTCGTAATCTGCTGCGTGTGACCGATGTTGGGGAACAGAACGGTCGAGAGCACGAGGTAGACGACGAAGGCGATGAGCACGTAGAGGATCATATTCCGTCTACGTTTGTTGTCATCCATCTCCATCTGCTTGAACTCCATCTACTGGGGTTGATAATGCTAACTAGAATACCCAACCCGGCCGGCGATAAACCGACACCGGGCACGAAAGGACAGAGATGGCATCACTGGAAGTCGGCAAGGTTCAAATCTATACGGGCGACGGCAAGGGCAAGACGACGGCTGCGCTGGGGCTCGCGCTGCGCGCCACGGGCTATGGACTTAACGTGCTCATGCTTCAGTTTGCCAAGAAGCTTCACTGCGCCGAACATGACGCAGCTCCTCGATTGGGGCTTTGCATCGTACAAGCCGACCGCGAAACGCCCGAAGCCTGTGCCGCACAGATCATGGAGCTGGCGCGCGAGCAGATTAGCCATGTCGACGTGTTGATCTTGGATGAGCTGGGAGAAGCCATGCGACGGGGCTTTGTGACGCGCGAAGATGTCGAAGCGTTGATCGCGACGAAACCAACCACCACGGAGCTCGTGCTCACTGGCCGCGGCTTGCTGCCCCTCGCCGACCTTGCCGACCTAGTAACCGAAATGCGCCCCGTCAAACACTACTTCGACGAAGGCCTCCTAGCCCGCCAAGGCATCGAATACTAATTGATCCAAAGGGGACGGAGGAAAACGAATCATCGACATCACCACGGAGAGCAATGATCCGTTTTCCTCCGTCTCATACGGATCATTAGGCAGTGGCGAGGCCTAGCCAGTTGCCGCTGTGGTGGTAGATGGTGAACATCGTGGCCGTGATGAGCCAGGTTACGGGGTAAACCAGCAGCAGGAGCTCAAGCGACGGATCGAAAGGCATGATCGCAAACACCCAGATCACCCTGAGCACGACGGTGCCGAAAATCGTGAGAATCATGGGCTGCAAGCTCACGCCGGCACCGCGAATGGAGCCCGACGCGTTTTCGATAATCGAGAAAATCGCATAGAACGGCGCAATAAAATGAATGATGGTCGTGGTGTACGCCGAGATCGAAGCATCGTCGACAAACAGACGCGACAGAGGACCCGAGAACACCAGCAGCACGGCAGACAGGCCACCAATGAGCATAAACGACAGCACGAGCGACGTATGGTAGCCCTTGCGCATGCGCTCGTAGTTGCGCGCGCCAAAGTTCTGTGCCGAGAACGTGGTGATCGACACGCCAAGCGCCTCGGTAACCATCCAGACAATGCCATCTAAGCGGCCCGAAAGACCCCAAGCCGTGGTGACATCGGCACCAAACGAGTTGACCGACACCTGAATCAAGACGTTGGAAATCGAATACGCAGCAGACTGAAAGCCAAGCGGCAGACCACACGAGATCATGCTCTTGCAAATACCAGGATCAATGCCGAGTTTGGACAGACACTATGACCCAATCCGAGGGCACTAAAAAGATAGGAGCCCCCGCTCGTGACCGCGGGTCGGGGCTGCGACAATGATGTTGAAGTGCCATAGGCGCAGCCGCGC
>NZ_JBQHQF010000038.1:0-8026 GCF_052067635.1 Collinsella sp. HCP3S3_E5
GATGACGCGGAAACGGCCCCTCCCGGGGCCGTTTCAGTTCCAGATCGTTGTTTTCGCCCGCTGAGCTGGGCCTATGCCGGAATCTCTCCCACAGAAACCACCGAAGAGCCAAGTTTTTTGTGGACGACGGATTTTCCGGCGTGAGTTTTGAGCGCGAGGGGCTGCAAGCGATGTTGCAGGAAGTGGAAGCCGGACGAGTGGCGACGGTCATTACCAAAGACCTTTCCCGTCTTGGCAGAAACTATCTGAAAACGGGCGAACTCATAGAGATTGTATTTCCCGAAAACGGAGTACGCTATATCGCGATCAACGACGGAGTTGACACAGCGCGGGAGGATAACGAGTTTACCCCCTTGCGGAACTGGTTTAACGAGTTTTACGCCCGCGACACAAGCAAGAAAATCCGCGCAGTTAAACAGGCACAGGCGCAAAAAGGCGAGCGCGTCAACGGGGAATATCCATACGGCTATATCCCAGACCCGAACAACCGCCACCACCTTATACCCGACCCGGAAACCGCGCCGATTGTCAAACAGGTTTTCGCTATGTTTGTTAGCGGCGTGCGTATGTGCGAAATCCAAAAATGGCTTGCGGAAAACAAAGTCTTGACGATTGGAGCGTTGCGCTATCAGCGTACAGGACAGGCGCGGTATCAGCGGGCAATGATCGCCCCCTATACTTGGCCGGACAAAACGCTCTATGACATATTAGCAAGGCAGGAATATTTAGGGCATACCATAACCGCGAAAACTCACAAGGTATCCTACAAGTCGAAAAAGACCCGGAAGAACGAAGAAGAACAACGCTATTTCTTCCCAAACACCCATGAGCCGCTTGTTGACGAGGAAACCTTTGAACTTGCGCAAAAGCGGATTGCTACCCGCCACCGCCCGACAAAAGCAGCGGAGATTGATATTTTTTCCGGCTTGCTGTTTTGCGCTGGTTGCAGACATAAGATGTATTACCAACAGGGCGTAAATATCGAGCCGCGCAAGTTTTCCTATTCTTGCGGCGCATGGCGCAACAGGGCAAGGACAGGCAGCGAGTGTACCTCTCATTATATCCGCAAAAACGTACTTCTTGATTTAGTGCTGGAAGATATGCGGCGGGTTTTGCGGTATGTTAAGGAACACGAACAGGACTTTATCTGTAAAGCTACCGAGTACGGCGACATGGAAGCGAGAAAGGCATTAGCGCAGCAGCAAAAGGAACTTTTCAAAGCACAGGCGCGTATGACCGAACTTGACACGCTTTTCCGCAAGCTGTATGAGGACAACGCATTAGGCAGACTGACAGATGAACGGTTTGTGTTTCTAACTTCCGGCTATGAGGACGAAAAGAAATCCCTTGCCGCAAGGATAGACGAGTTACAACAGCAGATCGCAACCGTTACCGAGCGAAAAAGGGATATATCAAGGTTTATTCAGATTGTCGGGAAATACAGCGACATACAGGAATTGACCTATGAAAACGTCCATGAGTTTATCGACCGTATTTTGATACATGAATTAGACCGGGAAACCAACACCCGGAAAATCGAAATCCATTATAGCTTTGTCGGACAGGTTGATACCGAGCAGGAGCCGACGCAAGTTGTCAACCATGACCGCCGCAACATGGTAGATGTAAAAAGTATCGCTATCTAACCCCAGCAAAAGAGCCATCAGTCACTTTGTCCCGTCCGCGTTTTGCTTGGTTGAGCTTTATTGGCCCGAAGCCATGCCCATGCCGTAGCCGATGATGAGACCATGCATCTCGGCGTAATAGGAATCTAGGCCGTTGCAAGGCATGATGATAGTCTTGGAGCCTGGCCAGTGCTCCACAATGCGGTCGGCAAGCGCCTGGGCTCCAGCTTCGTTCTCAACGTGATCGATGATGACCTCGCCGCCCGTGAAACCCTCGGCCGCCATGGTGTCGACAATCTTGGTGAGCATCTTCTTTTCGCCTCGCGTATGCCCAACGAGTTCAATTTCGCCCGCTTCGCTCGCCGTGCCCAAAATGCGGATGTTGAGCTTGTTGGCAATAACACCGGCCGCCTTGGGGATACGTCCGGCCTTCGCAAGGTTTTCGTAATTGCATAAACTAAAGAGGATCTTGCTGTTCTGCTCCAAGCTATCGAAGTAGGCGCAGGCTTCCTCAAAGGAGGCATCCGGTTTACTTGCAAGATAGCGATCAAACAGTAAGAAGATCAGGTCCATCTTGCCGCCTGCTGCGCGCGAATTAACCAGGTGAATCTTACGATTGGGCTCTTCGGCAAGCACCATGTCACGCGCAGTGGCTGCGGCATTGTAGCTTCCCGAGACGCCCTCGGAGATGGGCATGCAGATCGTCTTGTCGGCGAGCTTAAAGAGCTCAGCCCACTCCCCTACGCTTGGGCAGGAGCTCGATGATGCGCTGGATTCCGATTGAATGGCAACATTAAGCTCGTGAACATCGAGCGAGAGATCGTCGACAAATTCACGCTCCCCCACTCGGATCTTAAGGGGTGCAAATGCAAAGGTGGTATGAGGTGCGGTTGGTTGCCAATCGCGAAGATTGCAGCTCGAATCTGAGATGAGTGCCCAGCTCATTGAGGGTCCTTTCTAGTTGTTCTCAACAATTATAGCTATCTTTTGGATAGATGCTGCGCATATCTAGTATTCAAAACTAGATTGTAGTTTACACACAAAATAGGCGGTCGAGATAAAACAATGGACCTCGCTCCCAAAGGATACGAGGTCCACTTTCGTTAGCTGAGTTAAAAACACTTAATAGCGAACGAAAATATAATTGTTGTTCATGCCAGCGGCAACGGAGCTGATGATAACGCCCGTGCTGTAGTCGGAAGCATGGATCATCTGGCCGTTACCAATGTAGATGCCGGTGTGGTAAGAGTTAACCACGACGTCGCCCGGCTGAGGATCAGAAACACGGGGCCAACCCATGAAGGTGCCGGTAGTGCCCAGGCGGCAGTAGCGGCCGGTGAGGCAGTAGCTTACAAAGCCGGAGCAGTCAAAGCTGTTCGGGCCAATGCCGCCCCAGGAATAAGCGCAACCAAGCTTGCTATAAGCGCGAGAGACAACGCTGCCGCCGTCAACGGACTGGCTCGGCGCGGAAGGGGCCGGTGCGGGGGCGGGCGTCGAGGGTTGCGGCGTGGGAGCAGGAGCGGGCGCGGGCGCAGGCGTGTTGCCGCCGCCGTTGTTGGTCGTACCGCCACCATTGTTGGTGTTCTCGGTCGTACCGGCGGTGTCGTTGCTCACCGTGGCCTTTTCGGCAGTGCTGGCATTTATGCCAGCCTGCAGCGCGGCGTTCGCCTCGGCCTCGGCAGCAAGCTCGGCCTGCAGCTGTGAATCCAGGGAGTTCACGACACTCTGGGCCTCAGCCTGCTGGGCGTTGAGTTCGTCGACCTTCTTCTGCGTCGCGGCGACGTTCTTCTCCTGCTCGGCCTGCTTATCGGTGAGCTGCTGCTTAAGGTCCTTGACCTCCTGAATGGTCTGGGCCTGCTTGTCGGAAACCTTGCCGTAGTAGAACAAACGGTTGAGCATATCGCCCAGATCGTCGACGCCTGTCAGAACCTGAAGGAGACTCAGACCGCCGGTCTTGTACTCACCGGCAACGTAGGACGAAAGCTTTGCCTGACCCTCGGCAATCTCTTGCTGCTTTTGCGTGATCTCGCCTGCAGTCTGATCAAGCTCCTGCGTCTGTGCGGAGAGTTCTTCATGAATTTGCTGGGTTTGCGTACCGATCTGCTCGAGTTTTGTACGAGCGGCGGCAAGATCGGACGCGGTATCGGCATAGGCAGGAGCCGCGAGGCCCAAGCCCAAAACACAAGCGAGGGTTGCCGTAGCAGCGCAGCGTGCCATGTTTTTGTGCGTGTTTGCTGTGCGCATGGAGCTTCCTTTCCAGTATCTAAGGGTAGCGGCTAGTCCACCGTTACCAGGCTAAAGAGCTCAACGTCCTCGTTAGAAGGCGTGAGCTTCTTGCGCGGATTAAGAAACGCAAGCTCAAGGATACAACCATAACCTACGAGCTTTGCGCCCATATCTCGCACTAGTTTACCTGTTGCCTCAACGGTTCCGCCTGTCGCGACCAAGTCGTCCAGAATCAACACGGTATCTTTAGAGCTGATGGCATCGACGTGAATCTCAATCGAATCGGTTCCATATTCGAGCTCGTATTCCTGGCTAACGGTCTTACGTGGCAGTTTTCCCGGTTTACGTGCAGGAACAAAGCCGGCGCCGAGTGCCACGGCAACAGGCACGCCTACCATAAAGCCGCGAGCCTCGGGTCCTACAACCTTAGTGATGCCCATGCCGGAGAAATGCTCCGCTAGCGCGTCGACCATGGCTTTAAGTGCTTCGGGATTGCTAAAGAGCGGCGTGATATCCTTAAAGACGACTCCGGGCTCGGGATAGTCGGGGATGTCGACGATGTGAGATTCGAAGTCGTACATGGCGTGACCTTTCATGGGAGGCTGGTTTGTAGAAGCGTTTATTTGTCCGCGCTGGCGGTGCCGGTGTGCGAGGGGGCGACAACCTTAAGCGGCTGCACGAGGGATTCCTCGCGCACGGGGACCGCGGAGGCAGATGCCTCTTCGCTTTTGGCCTTGGTTGATTCGGAGCGTGCGATCTCCTCATCGAGGGCATCGATATCGGCGTCCTCGACTACGGCGTTGAGTGACTCAAATACGCGGTTCTTGAGCAGAGCGGTATGCACGCCCTCGGTGAGGTCATGTAACTTCTTAAACGCGCGTTCGAGCTTGGCATCGCGTTCGTCATCGGAGGTGTCCATGCCAAGCATACTCACGAGCACTTGCTCGAACATCGAAGACTCGCGGTTGGCGGATGATACGTACTGACGAAGGTTTCGCGGCTCGATATGAAAGCGTGACAGTTCAGAACAGTAGCGGATAATCGGAAAATCGCGCCCGTCGACGAGCTCGCGGTTCTGCGGACTCTTGATAATGCGAATAAGGTCGTTTTCGGCCAAGGAGCGAATAAACGAGATCTCGACGCCCAACATATCCGGAATGGTCTCGATGGGGTGCAGTTTCTGCTTGGTTTCCTTTGGTTCCGTCTTGAGCGGAACATCGGACAGCAGACCCACCTCGTAGGCAAGCGTGGAGAGATCTGTAGCGTTTTCCAGTCGTTGCTTGATCACGTTGAGCGGCATGTAGCGAGTCTTCTGCAGGTGCAGAATGACCTCTAGACGGTCAACGTCCTCCTTGGAGTATTGGCGATACCCCTTAGGCGTACGATGAGGGGTGATGAGCCCCTCATCTTCTAGAAATCTAATTTTTGAGTTCGAAAGATCGGGGTATGCGCCTCGAAGTAAATTGACGACCTGGCCGATACTCAGATAGTTGCGTTCGGCCATGCCCTACTCACCGGTTTCGATGCGCTCCGGCGTGCTCTCGTGGTAGATGAGCGTGAACGTACCGATCTGGACGGAAGATCCGTCGTGCAGCGGGGCGGCATTGACGATAGCGCCGTCAACCCACGTGCCGTTGAGCGAGCCTAAGTCCTCGATGCGAGCAGCCAGACCCTCGCGAATAATGCGTGCGTGGCTACGCGATACGGTCATGTCATTGAGGAAAATGCCGTTTGCCGGATCGCGGCCAATGGTGGTCACATCGTCCTCGAGTTCAAAGGCAGCACCGGTCTGCGGCCCCTTGACAATAGACAGAACGGGGGCAGTGATGCGAACGTTCGCCATAAGATCGGGAACGGTAACGTCGCTCGAAGGCACACGGAAGACGCAGGTTGCGTCGGCAGTCTTATCGTTTTGAGGCATATTGTTAACCATGTTGTCCATGACAACCCCTAACTTAACGCGGACATGCCGCAAAGAATGAACTGTACGTAATAATACCCCAATGGCTTAGTCTTCGATTTCGGGGTTAAGAAAGTCGACGTCTTCGTCCTCTGGATGCGCAACAGCCTGTTTAATGGCCGCTCCACCCTTAATGGAGTAGATGACAGCGGTGAGCATGGAAAAGATGACGCCGCCATACACAAAAAAGATGCCGAGCGGTACCGAGCTGCCGTTGAGGCCTGGGAAGGCCGTGAACGTGGCGGGCAGCAGATGCCAGCCGTCCACGGTGGGAAAGCCCAGCAGCATGAGTGAGAAGCCGGTCATGAGCAGCGCCGTGGCAATCTTGCCGGGAAACACTACGTCGATGGGGCGGCGGTGGTAGTGGCGCACGATGAGCGTGCCGATGCCCAGGTAGATATCGCGCCCAATGATGAGCACGCAGACCCAGATGGGAAGCTCGCCGCGAACCACGAGGCCTAAAACGCCAGTAAATAGCAGCGCACGGTCGCAGATGGGATCCATAACCTTGCCAAGCCACGAGACCGTTTTAGTCATGCGGGCAATCTGACCGTCCATCCAGTCGGTGGAAGCCGCGATGGCATAAATGACAATGGCGACGACACGGTTGTTGTCCGTCACAAACAGGTACAGGAAGACCAGCGTGAGGACCAGGCGCGTGAAGGTAATGAAATTGGAGATCGTGAAAATCTTATTCGACGGGTAATCGGAGGTGCCGATAAGCTCCTTTTTGATCTTCTTTTTGATGCCCACAGGACTCCCCCGCTGGTAAACGACAAAACTCTCGATACTATACCCGTTCTGGCGATGTCTATCCAGCGTAAGCATAGAGAGTCCAGACATGTGGAGGACGCTGCTGGGTGCCACGAGGACTCTCGCGCCGTTGCTTTAACAAAAAACTCTCACAGGAAGTAGCCGCGAGGGCTATGTTGGTAGTTGCAGCTACAGTTATTGTTGAGGGCGAGCAGCGCGTCGCGCACGCCGTAGAGGTAGCCGCTGATGAGCGCCCAGCGCACGCGCTCGTCGAGCGCAGCGAGGCAGAGCGTCTGCATGGCACCGCCGGAAAAGCCGACGCAGCCGAGTTCGCGCAGACTCCACGCGCCGCGCGCCGAAACGTAGTCGATGAGGCGCATGAGGTCCCAGGTCTTCGGTATCGATGTGCACATCGAGCATCACGCCGACCATGAACATTGCGAGAAACGTATTTGCCGAGCCTACCGAAGCGGTGACGTCGAGCACCGGCGCAGAATAGCGATGCATCCCTTTGTACATGGGCACACAAGGGGATACAGCAAAGGTGACCGGAGGTCGCAATGCCCTCCTGGTGAATAGCTACCAAGGTGGGTAAAACCACATCGAACGCCGCTCACGCCAGGGCGGCGTTCACCTTTTGGTTCCACCCGCCAGCACTTCCCCTCTTGATACTGCAAGGGTTTCATTGTGGTGATAGACCGACACCGTTCATCGTTGTTTCGGGTTCGTTCGCAAAGTCGTGAACGCACTCCCCTCTTGTTCAGCGCATAATGGCGCACCGTATGCGGCTGAGCGGCCGCACGCTAAAGGAGGGGTGCCCGCATGGGCATCGAGAGAGAGGATGCAGAATGAACCTGAGGGAAAAGTACGGTGAGTGGGGCCTGATCCTGGGCGCGACCGAGGGCGTCGGCAAGGCGTTCTGCGAGAAGATCGCCGCCGGCGGCATGAATGTCGTCATGGTCGGCCGTCGCGAGGAGAAGCTGAACGTGCTCGCCGGCGAGATCCGTGAGACCTACGGCGTGGAGACCAAGGTCGTGCGCGCCGACTTTAGCCAGCCCGACGCTGCCGAGACCGTCTTCGCCGCGACCGAGGGCCTGGACATGGGCTTCATGAGCTACGTGGCCTGCCTGCACAGCTTCGGCAAGATCCAGGACACTCCCTGGGAGAAGCACGAGGCCATGATCAACGTCAACGTCGTGACCTTCCTCAAGTGCTTCCACCACTACATGCGGATCTTTGCCGCCCAGGACCGCGGCGCCGTGATCAACGTCTCGTCGATGACCGGCATCAGCTCCAGCCCCTGGAACGGCCAGTACGGCGCGGGCAAGGCCTTCATCCTCAAGATGACCGAGGCCTGTTTGTGTCAAGCTCGGGCTTTCAATTGAGGCAGCGGTTCTTTTCACACGTGGCAAGGAAAGGTTTCAGGTTTGGCAAAGGCGTGCCTCTTTCTCTCTTTGGCTTT
>NZ_JBQHQF010000039.1:0-6837 GCF_052067635.1 Collinsella sp. HCP3S3_E5
TTCTATTTCGCGGGTTGGTCCCTTCTATTTCGCGGGTTGGTCCCTTTTGTCGTTCCGCTTTTTGGCCGTTCCGTCGCTAAGCGCCTTGGTCTTATGGGCCATTTTCACAACGACGCCCACTTTCTTTCGGCCGTCGTATTTCGGCTCGAACTCGGTAACGATTCCCTTTCGTTTCCAACAGGCTAGTAAACCCTTTTGCGGGTCCTCTATTTTCTTGGCGATTCGGTAACGGGTGTCCTTGGTGTCTTTCAGGCCCAGCTTGCGAAACATTGTGTCGTACAGGATTGTCCCGCCGTTGCTAAGCTCGGACGATGCCTGACGGTAGATATAGGCCATTACGCGCCTGTGTTCCGTCGTGACTGTTCCGCAACCGTCGAACTTGAAAACGCCCTTGTCGGCCGGGATGTATTGCCCGTTCTCTTTCGCGTAGTTCAGCAGCGGTAACGCCGTCGCTGCTTTCTCGCCGGGTAGGGGCCACAGGCGAACGACGAAATCTTTCGTACCGTCCTCGTATTCCTCTACCGAAACGTTCCCGTTAACTATCTTTAGATCAGAAATACTGCGGACAACGTGTTTCGCGCCTTTCTTTCCGGCGTTGTATTTCGCCTGCTCTTTCGTCGTGTTGTAGAACATGCCGATATAGGTTAGTTCTCTAATGGCTGCCGCTGCCCCGGCCATTGTTGCGGCCATAGACGCCCTAAGGGGCTTTTCGTATCCGACTTTTCTGAGAATATCGACGCCGTATATCTCGCACGCCTCGGGGTTGTCCTCAACGACGCTATGCAGGGCCGCAAGCCAAAAACGCTGATTGTCGTTCAGCCCTGATTCTGCCAAGTCTGCAATTTCGGCGTTATCCATCTTGGCCGCTATCGCGCTGCCCGGTAGGGCCATAAGCCTTAACTCGTTGGCAACGCCAAGTTTTCCCATGCCGATACCTATAGGGCGGCCGTCGTATGCGTCCGCTGTAATGGCTTTTCCCTCGGGCATATCGCCGAAAATGGCCTTTTCTACCTTCGTGTTCGTAAAGGTAAGGCTGTTGTTTACGGCCTCCTCCTTGCGCGGCCTCCTGCGTTTCGGCTTTTCCTCTATGGGCTGCTCGGGTATGCCGTACAACGTCCTAAACAACCTCTGGGCTTTGTCGTGGTCGCCGGCCCTGTCGGCGTCGTTGATCGCCGCCCATACCGCCGCCTCGCTCAGTGAAACGGGCTCCTCCCTGTCCGATAACCGGATCGGTATGATTTTGGTGCTGCCGCTAACGTCTGGTTTGGCCTTGCCGCCCTCGACGGGTGTCAGGTTTACGTTCAACTCGTTCAGCTCCAATGTGAATAGGTAGACGTGTGCGCCCTTGTGTTCCCTCACGTACTTGGCGCTTCCCTTTATATCGAGGTCCCGGGGTAGGACGTACATACCGGCGTGCAATGTTGACGCGGCCGCCGTGATCTTAACGTCGTCCAGTAGCTCGATCATCGAGCAACCGGGGACGATCGACGGTGCGGGTTTAAAGTGTCTTTTCAGGCTCTCGTCGTGCTCTCTCGTGAGCTCCTCGAGCAGCTCTTCCTCTGTCATGCTTTCGGCCATCAGGCCTCCCTCACGTGTCCCGTTTTCTATGTCTGCTATTGCGAATTAACGGACATAGGCCCTATTTTCCTCCGTCGAGCAACTCGCGGATCTCGTCGGACCTATAGAGCCAAAACCTCCCGGCCTGCACTCCGTTCACCTTGCCGGCCTTGCGCCACCGCTGCAACGTCCTCGGGACGATCCTTAACAGCTTGCAAACCTCGTTCGTAGTCATGTACTCGTTGCTCAGGGCGTCGCTCTCGCTCAGCTTGGCCATGTTTCCTCCTATCGGTCGAACAGCCGGGCCCAGAACCCGCGCCGCCTCTCGTTCTCCTCCGCTGTCTCTAGCTTCTTGGGCGCTACCGTCTGGGCCGCCTGCAATGTCTGCGACTGTTTGGCGATCGTCTGGGCCTCCGTCGTTATCGCGCTCAGCGTGTCGATCTGCTTCCTATAGGCGTCGGCCTGCTCGGCTAGCTGCCGCCTCAGGTCCTCCTTGTCCTCCTTGAGCATGGCCACGGTCTCCCTCAGGATCTCGAGCGCCTCGGTATCGCCGCTCGGCTCCGTCGCGGGCTCCTCCGCCTCCGCCTCTAGGGGACGGCCCCCGCCCTCGAGCGCCTCGGCCCCCGCCTCGAGCGCCCGCGTGTATAGTGCCGTGTCGCTCTCGCCGTCGCGCCTGAGGGCCGCCATGCGATCGGCTAGGCCCCTGTCGATCCTCAGGCTCTTGTGTACCTTCTCGGCCGCCATCCGGCCTCCTTTCCGTGTGCTCACGCTGTGTTCACCTCTGTGTGCATCTTTTGGCATTTCAGCAGGTAGACCCGTGTTCACTCTGTGTTCACCGTGTGTTCAGATCTGAACACGTTTTGTGTTCACTCTCGACGTTTCAGCAGGTAGTGGCGTGTTCACTCTGTGCTCACGCTGTGCGCACACCGATCAGGCGTCTAGGAACGTATCGACGCCGCGCTCACCGCCCGCGTTCAGGCGGTCTAGGTTGTGCGCGTAGATCATCGTCGTGCCTATGGATGCGTGGCGGGCCATAGCTTGGGCCTCCTGCACCGTCGCGCCGCCCATGAGGGCGAACGTTACGGCTGTGTGCCTGAGGCTGTGGGCCGTTAGGCGTGCGCTGCTCATACCGCGCTCGGCCATGTGGGCCTTTGCTATGCGGCTGATGCTGCGGGTGGTCATGCGGCCGCCGCCGTTGCGGTTGCCCACGGCCGCGAACAGCGGGGCCTTGGGGTCCGCCTCGCCTCGAGCCTCGAGGTATGCGTAGATCGGCGTTAGGCACTCCTCGCCCAGTACTACGAACTCGCCCTTGTCGGCCTTGCCCTTGCCTTGAACGTACAGAACGGCCTTGCCGCCCTCCTGCCTTATGTCCTCGATATTCGCTCGTGCTACCTCGCACGTCCTGAGGCCGCGCCTCAGCATGAGGTTTAGCATCGCGCCGTCGCGCTTGGCGGCCAAGCTATCGCCGCTGGGCGCTATGAGGCGCTGGGCCTGTTCTTTCGTAAGTGCCTCTTTTGCGCTGTGTGCGCTCGTGCGCTCACCCTTGATCCCGGCCGCCACGTTCGGGTAGATCCGGCGGGCCTCGAGCCACTGATAGAGCGATCGCACGGCCGTTAGGTAACAGTTCACCGTGGCCGCCGACTTGTTGGCCCTCAGGTAGCGCTTATACGCCGTGATCGTCTCGCGCGTCGCCTCTAGGGGGGCTACTCCCTCGACGTCGAGCCATGCCGCGAATTGCTTGAGCGCCCTCGTGTACGTCGTGCGCGTCTTGTCGCTAGCGTCGAGCTCCGCCGCGTATGCGTCCCATATCGAGCGGCCGCCGCCCAGCGCGGTAAACCTGCTCAGGCTCTCATTCTCAGTCATGGCCTAACCCCTGCCTCAACTGTGGTTTGTATTTCTATGTCCGATATTATAGCACCGTATGAAACACGCCGCGAAACGATATGCGTCCGGGCAATGCCCTATAATGAAAAAACAGGGCCCCGGTAGCCTCTAACCCAATTGCTACCGGGGTCCTTTTCTGTGCCGCCGTACCGTGAAACGCCTGCTTGTTTCACGTGTAAACGGCCCTATGTTTCACGGACGGGCCTACTCCTCCATATCGTCCGGGAACTCCTCGGCGGGCGGCTCCTCGTCCTCATCTTCTTCCCAGCGTCGATAGGCCTCCATGATCCGCTCCATCTTCTCCGGGTCGTCCGTGTACCCGGTCATCTTGTACGCCCCGATCTCAAACAGCTCTTTCATATCCTCGAGGCAAGTGATCGGCTCATAGGTGTGCGGGGTTAGATACCCGTCCAGAACGTCCTCGATCATCTCCTCTTGCTCCTCTTCGCTCATGGCCGTGCTCCAGCTCATTTCCCTCATAGGGTCCTCGTTCTCCTCTTTATGTGCACTCCGCTTAGCGTCGCCGCGACGGTAAAAACGTCGGCCGTTTCCGGCCGCTTTGTAAGGGAATTAGCGTTTCATGAAACGGTAAAACCCAACGCCTGTTTTGGGCGTTCCGTGACAGTTGCGTAACCGGCTTCCAATTTCGTAGCGATAAAAAAATCAGGGCGTGACGCTGGGTAGCCGGATCGCGCCGGCGTCTTTTGGCCCTCCCCACCCCCTTGTATATACCCAGGATTTGGCCATTTACCTGCGGTTTTGTTGATCCTTGGATAAAAAACGGCCGTCCGGGGGTATTCCGGCCCAAGCGCGTAGGGGGCCGGGATAGGGGGGTGGGGCTACCCTCCCCGGGGCCATCTTGGCGGGAACGATCAGCCGCTACGACGCCTCTTTTCGATCGCGCGTTTTCCGTTTTCTGAAAACGCCGTTCGCTAAAATTGCGCTTCCCGCGCCGGACCTCCGCAACGGATCGCTTCGCCTATAGGGCGGGTGCTCCCACGTCTCGGTGCTTGGTCCTCAGGGCCGCCGTAAGCCTCTTGGCGGGCTCTTGATCGCATACGCCAAGATCGGCCCGCCCCTGTCGGAAACGGGCCTTGTATCGCCTCTCAGCGCCATTAGAGCACGACGGTACCGGCGTCGCACGGTAGCAGGTCCGCGCCGTCGTCGAATGTTGCCGCGTCGGCATGGAACATAACGGGGATGCCCCGGCTTGGCATGGATCCGTTTCGGTTCTTTAGCACGACGATCTCACACGGCCTGTCCTTGGCCGCCTTGAGCTCCCTCACGATGCGGCCGGCCTCCGCCTTGGCCTTGGTGTCGTTAAGGCCTTCCAGCGTCTCGGTCATGCCGGCCGGCTGCAACCCAAGCAGGACGTCCGCGCCGTACTCGATACCGCCGCTCTCCTTGAATGAATCAATGCTTATGGATCCGCTATAGCTCGACCTGTTCAGGCTCGAGATAACGAACACGGGCGTCCTGAGGTCCCCGGCCATCCTCCTGAGGGCGGTCATATTCCGATCCGTCGCTTGCTTCTCGCTGTCGCGCTCGTTCTGGGGTGCCAAGATCTGCATATAGTCGATGAACACAACGGGCGGGCGGCCGTCGTGCTTGGCCATCTTCTCGACGATCGCCTTTATCTGGGCCACGTTCGGCTGTTCCGTCGCCTCGAGGATCCTCATGTTTGGGGCCACCGTGTCGGTATAGCGGTTGCACGCCTCTAGGAACAGATCGTTCCGGCGGGCCCCCCAACGATCGCGGGCCCTCTTGCTCGTTAGGTCTCTCGTCGATACCGCGCCATCGGATCCAGCCGCGTGCATGAGGCGGGTTAGGCTCTTGGCCACGATCTCGCGGGCGCTCTGCTCGATAGTCACGAACAGCACGCCCCGGCCGTTCTCCGCTATGTGGTCCGCGATCTGAACCGTT
Organism: Collinsella sp. HCP3S3_E5; assembly: GCF_052067635.1. NCBI lineage: Bacteria > Bacillati > Actinomycetota > Coriobacteriia > Coriobacteriales > Coriobacteriaceae > Collinsella > Collinsella sp. HCP3S3_E5. The sequence goes on from NZ_JBQHQF010000039.1 coordinate 5,365, forward strand.
AGCGTCGTCTTGCCAAGCGAACTGATCGCGCCAAGTACGTAAACGCTGTTCGTGAGGCCTCCGTCTAGGGCCACGTCTAGGCCCACGATGCCGGTAGGAACGGGGTCGTCCGCGTTGTCGAGCGCGTAGATCGCCGCCACCGTGTCGGCCGGGTCCAGTACGCGCATGTGGCGCATAGCCTCGCGGTAACGCTCCTCCTCGATCTCGGGGCGGGCCCCCTCGGCCTTCTCGAGCTCCTCGGCAAGAAACGCCTTTAGGGCGGGCCTGTCCCGCTCGAGGACCTCGCTAGCGTCTTTGCCCCAATCAGGGCCCGGGTACTCGACGGCCCAAACGATCGCCTCATCATCGCTCAGGTCGTCTATCAGCTTGTCTGTGTTCTCTCTGCCGGTCTTGTCGTTGTCGAGCATAACGATCATGAGGCCGTCGTACTTTACTTCTCTAACGCGCTCGATCAGGGCCTCGTGTCCAATGCCTCCTAGGCCTATAGCCGGGTAGCCCGCCGCCTCGACGGCTAGGGCGTCCATGAGGCCCTCGACGACGAACACGGCCGGGCCACTTAGCGCCTTGGCGTTATGGAGCGGCTGGGGCCCTACGTCGATCTTCTTGGGCTTGGTGTACTTGTACTTGGCGTTGCCCGTTATGTCGCGGTCTATGTGGTAGTACTCGCCCTTGCGCGTGCTCCAAGGGATAACGACGCGCTGTCGCTGAGGATCCCAACCGAACCCAAAACCGGCAATCTCCTCCAAGGTGAACCCGCGCCGGATCAGGTAGTCGTAACCGGGCGTCCCGGGCTGCATGTTGAGCCGGCTAGACTCGATATAGGCCCTCTCGGCGTCTCGCCCCTCGCGGTAGTCCGCCGGGGTCTTCTCGCGCCTCTTGGCGGGCGCTCCGGGCTCCTTGTGCCTGTAGGGGGCGGATCCCTTGACGACGCGACGGCCGCCCACGGCCTCGATCTGCTCCCTCACGTCCTCGGTTCCTAGGATCTTACCGGCAAGGTCCAGAACGTCGCCGCCCTCGCCGCACGCGAAGCATTTCCACCGTTCGCCCTCAGGCTCGATAGAGAACGCGGGCGTGCCGTTAGGGCCGGTACCGCTCCCGCAACACGGGCATACTAGGCCGCCGTGCGCGTGCTCTAGGTGCTCCTCGGCGTATGCCCTTAGGGAAACCCCGGCCTTGGCCTCCTCGATTTCTGATACCTTTTGTCTCATGGCCTCGATCCTTTCTATTGACGTCTTGGCCTATAGGGAAACCCGCCTCAGGCTGCTATCTGGGGGCGGGTTTCTCTCTTTCGCTTTCAATATTCCATTGAGCCGGGCCGGGCCTCAAGCACGGTCCCGGCGTGTGTATAGTACTTATAGTACTTATAGGGTTTTGGCGTCGTCCAAAAAACGGGCGTCTACCTGCGGAAATAATGCCTTTTCGGTCTTTTCTATTTCGCGGGTTGGTCCCTTCTATTTCGCGGGTTGGTCCCTT
>NZ_JBQHQF010000040.1:0-5895 GCF_052067635.1 Collinsella sp. HCP3S3_E5
GCGTCGACTAAACGTGCAGCGTGCGCGGGCCCTCCCGACGGGAAACGAAAAAGCCCGGTTTAAAACCGGGCTCGAACAAACACGCCTATTGACAATGGCTTTCTCATATTAAAATGGTTTTACCTTTTAAAACAAGGAGTAGCCTGTTCGTATTCTCTACAAAGCGATGGTTCGGAAATCACTGACTGCATAATGGCGGAGCCGGGCATGCCTGTAATGCCTAGCCCCGAGTTTGACATTCCATCCCCGACTTATATTGAAGCTTTAACAGACTGCACGCTCGTTCTTCTTGAGATAAGCGATGTTCAAAATAAAGCGCAATATAATCCAGGACTTGCAACTCTCATTAACCGATATCTATCAAGGGCTTGGCACGATCATTATAAAACCGAATCCGCGCTTAGGCTGCTACCAGCTCGTGACCGCTACAAATGGTTTCTCGAGGAGTATCCGGGGGTTATCGACAGGGTCCCCCATTCGCGCATCTCATCATTTTTGGGCATGTCACCAATTACGCTTTCACGCGTAAGGGCAAGCATATAGCAACGAGACGCTATTTCCTTTTACGTTTAATCTCAACGGTTATTGCTGAGCCGCATTCAGGACAAAAGTTGATCTCTCTACTGTATGCAACCCTACACTTCTTGCAATAACTCCATATGTCGCCAATATCAATAGGACTAGCGCAATTTGTACAGAATTGAACATCTATCTCGTTTTTAGTGCCGCAGCATTCACACTCGATTTCATCGCAGCAATTGGGACGTTTTTCCATCGGCGGGACCGTGTAGGGATGACGCCTAGGTATCAAATCTTCAATTTGGGCATAGCAGAGGCGCTGACTCTCCTTGATGTCTATCAGCACGTCAGTTCGCTGCTCAATACTCAACCGTATTTCATCTTCACCTTCGCTTTTAATGATATCGTCGCATAATGCATCCACTAGAACCTGATAGTCATCTTCAAGTCGATCGCGTCGAAAATGTTGGTGTAAGGGTGACACCCTAGCGCCCGTTTAACGAAGAACGGCCTTCGTCCTAGAATCTGAAATCACCACAACAACAGGTTCTAGGAAAGGACGAAGACCGCTATGGGAATCTTATCAGACCCGACGCCGGACATGCTCGCCATGCCCCGTTTCGACGACGGCGCCATCGACATGCAGGAGCTGCTCCGCAGGCTCGCCGAGCAGGTCGTGAACGCCGTGATGGACGCCGAGGCCGACTGGCCCTGCGGTGGCGGGGCGAACAGCCGAAACGGCTACCGCGAGAGGTTGCTCGCCACCTGCGGCGGCACGCTGACGCTGCGCATCCCCAAGCTGCGCTCCGGCAGCTTCTTCCCGGAGGACGTGCTCGAGCGCCACCGGCGCGTCGACCGCGCCCTCGTTGCCGCCGTCGCCGAGATGTACGCCACGGGCACGAGCACCCGCAAGGTGCAGAGGGTGGCCGAGAAGATGGGCGTCTCCAGGCTCTCGAAGGACCAGGTGAGCGCCATCGCCTCGAGCCTGGACGCAGACATCGAGGAGGCATAGGATATCAACCGTATTTCAGATTCCAGGACGCAGGGCCGACTCGCTTTTGATCGGGCTCCACACCAACTTTCTCGACACTACCGCTGCCATCGCCTGCTCGTTTAGGTTGATACGCTCCATTGGAATACTAAACAGCGCTTGTAGTTTCTTTATTTGGCTGATTTCGAAATAACCGATTCCGCAAAATCAACCGCCAGCCCAGATCTCTGTTTCTGCAAATCCTTCAACGCAGACTCTAACTCGAACATTTCCCCCGCATGGGGCACAGCTTCATGTTCAGCTCGAGCTACAAGCTTGTCCTTAATAAAGACGTAGCTAGCCATACTAAAGCTCACCGTCTCTAAGGGCAGAATATGAAACACTTAAGCCGCGAAACATATCGTCATCCTCCAAATGGCGGAACGCCTTTGCATTGATTTTGGGTTTATTTTTCTATCACACTCCCGATGACGCATTATCAATTGCTAATTACTGTCGCTAAAGAAAAACGCCTCGTGTCTCTTTTCAGACACGAGGCGGAGCGATGTGCAGATAGCGCAGCGATTATTTACCTTTGGCCTTTGACTCAAGCAGGTCCCTTTGCTGGTTCGCGAACTCAACCGTTTCTTTTATCGAATAGGTTTTCTCATTGTCCACCTGCCCATTCGACTCGCCAGCGCTGTCATACTCAGTCCCGTTTAATCGAAAATACTTCCCAGCGCCCAAGCCGCTTGAATACCCAAGACCCGTAACCTCATTCCATTTGTCTGGTTCTTCTTCCTGGCTAATCTCTTCACCATTTACTCTATACGTAGACGATTGACCGCCATCGGCACTCGCCGACGGTGTCATTGTAGTGAAAACCGTTGCAGCGAGCTTTCCCTCTTTATCGGCTGTAACGACAAAATTCTCAAACGTTCTTATATCATCAGCCATATACATCGACTGTGCAAGCAACATCGTTGTTGGACGTTTATCAATTCCGTCTAAAACATATAGGTAGCTTGCGCCCTCAACCGTAGGGTATACATTGAAGCTGCCTATTTGCTTAAGCTGACTGCCGTCCACCGTCCAGACTTCGATGGTTTTCAGGTAATACTGTCCGTCCATCATATTGGCATAGTCATCGCCCACTATATCCTTTGCGTCTATCGGGTGGACAACCACCAGCTCCTCAAAGCCGTCACCGTCAAGATCGACCAGATCGATAAATCCAACACCATCGCACGATGCCGCACGCCAGTCATCACCACTCGACATCTCAAAATAGCGAGCTTTACCGTACTTCTTCTCAAGTTCTTCGACTTTATCTAGATACAGCTTATATTTTTCCGATACGGACAGTTTTCCCTTGTTATCACCTTTATCTTTCGTTCCGTCAGACTTCCGGTCATCCGCCTTTGTATCATCTTTGTCGGATGGCTTGAACTCGACATTCACGTTGCCGCCATTTGTCACTGACACATCGGCCTTAAGATTTGCGTTTGTAGAGGGGTCCTTCGTCGAAATCGTATAACCACCCGATGTCAAACCCAGTTGAGTGGGAGAAAATTCATCCCCATCAACATGATGGGTAGTCGTCACTCCATCAGAATCAGTCACGCTCAGGTCGTAGTCCTTGAGCTTCTCGCCATCTTTACCGTACAGCGCTATCTTTGCATCGGGAGCAATTCTTACCGTTTTAGAACGGCCATATGACACAGATGATATAGATGGAGAAAAATCAGACGATTCACCTGTCGTCCCGCTATAGTAAATAACACCGGCACCAAATAGCACAAAAAGCGCAATGATCACGCCACCCACGACAATTCTTTTCCGCCTGATTGTCTCACCCGGCCCTTCCTCCTCAGGACGATGTCCACTCTCGCCATCCGGCAAAACATCCATCTTTTGAGTCTCTTCGTATTTCATGACCGCTTTTGCCCCAAGGGGAGCTCCGCACTGTGGACAAAATTTCTTTCCTTCAGAAATCTCTTTTCCGCATGAGGTGCAATACATAATTCAATCCTTTATTTCTTGCTCGTTTCGTCACTTTTTGCCCTGATCGCCGATTTTTCGTACACCAAGCGGCAAGAGTTGAGCGGTTGCCTCTCCGCTCATGCTTGGATTCAAAATCACATATAGATCGTCCGCCTCAACAAGGTAGGAAGCGTCATCGCAAACCACAGACTGAATATCCACCGCATCGATATCGATTCCGTTCGACTCTGCATATCTCTTAATTGCCGCTTGCGCCTTCGCGTTGCGATTTTCTTGCGTTATGCCGAAATAACTTTCGGGCGAAACGGGGTCACCTGTTTGAATATCAAAAAAACTACCGGTCATGGCGCTTGATTCGTCACCCGACTCATCGCCATAAGTAAATGAGCATTTTATGGAAGCTAACTCCCGCAACTGGTCAAGCATGACAGCACTCTGGGCGTATCCAGTCTCAAGAGGATCGCCGCTTGTCTCCGTCCAGTTTCTAGCATTCTCACCCGCAGCATCAAACCGCTCTTTGAGTCTCTGGTTAATCGCCCATGAAGAAATATCGTCGTTATCTTCGGTTATCTGGACATACACCCACTGATTCGAGTAACCATGGGTCTCGCTTCCTTTCGTATATGAAACATTTACTGTCTGTTTTGTCTCTTCGACTCCATAATGTCTAACCTGCTTGAGCCCCCCTATGCCGTCCGCAGGTTTAAAACGAATGGAATCAGGCTCACCCGCTTCATCTTTCACATCGATGACGATATGAGCATATTCATACGCCTCCTTGCGCTGGCTTCCCTCAAAGACCCTCATACAATAGTCTCCAAGCGCGATGCCAGAAAAGCCATCGAATGAGAATGAACCTCCTTGCTTTAGACTCAAAACTGCATTGTCCCTATCCCCGACCGCCGCACCGCCACGCGGTATAAGCTGCACGGCACCGTCGTCAATTGGTTCCCCGTCAGAACCACATACGACAATCTTAGTATCGGGATTAACGCATAGGTCATCGCTCCCACCATATCGGACAATGCGAACGGCATCGCTATCGCCCGAAAACAGATGTGAAAGCAATGTCTTCCCCCCGTCGTTCACACCCGCCATGAATGCGCTAGCGATCGCCAGCGCGACTACGGTCAACACTCCGAGCACGATATGCGTACTCTTTTGCCTAGATTTGCGAACACTCTGAGCGGGAATCTCATGCGAACGCTCGTCGTCAACGGCGCACCCACAATGTATGCAGAATTTCTTTCCGGGACCCATAATCGAGCCACACCTCGGGCACTTCATATCAAACACCTATAGCGATAGCGAACAGTTACCAATTGAATTGCGGCATCCATAGATACCATTTGTTACCGATCTTTATCGTATAGACACCAAGACTCGCAACATCACTGCTCTTGGTCTCCCCCTTCTTCAAGGCAGGTAAATCATCCAGGGCAGTGACCGTAACATCAGCCCCAAGCTTATATCCAGCCGTTACCTGATCATCAATGCCATATTCACTTATCTTGTCATTAATGCTGTCGACATCATCCGAATCAAGCTGATCACCAAGCTTGATTGTTGCATTAACGTCCATTTTGTCGAGATAATCTGCAACGGAAGACACGGAACCCATTCCATATTTGAATGAATCTTCCGCCATATCGATAATGTCCTCTTTGGTCATGTTGCTATTTTGGAGCTCAGCATTAATAACCTCAGGCGGAAAGCCGTCAACATAAGCCTCCGCGAATTCTCGAATCGAATCCTCATCAGCACCGCTCGAAAACACCTTATTCAATGGGTCATTGAGCGTCTGGGCCATCTCATTGGCGGTTCCTCGTCCACCGCCGCCCCCAACGAAATTGCCGAAAGCGCAAATCGCAACAACAACAATCACCGCGGCAACAACAGGCAGAACGAGTTTTTTATTGAATTGCACCTTATGGATCGATTGCGAGCTTGGCACAAGGCTGGGGCTTGGCTTGTGAGACGGTTTGCCGTTTTTTCCCAACTGCTGTCCACATTCGCCACAAAATAAAGCGCCCGGATCAAGCCTTGCACCACATCGTGGACAATACGAGATAAAGGTATCCTTGCGGGGAACTTCTGGCATAGGCTTGCCACAAGACCCGCAAAATGCCACTCCGTCCGGGTTATTCGCTCCGCAACTAGGACAAAACATTTTTGTTTCCCTCCTGTTTTCCTACAGCTCTTCGAATCATGCCCAATGCTAGAAATGTGCTTGCGCCAAGAATTGAAAGGTAGATGACCTTCATGAACAGAGAGTTATCGACCGCACGGGCTTCGCTCATATGACCCAATCCGCTGTCAAGAGCCACAATGGCCCCGCCGACCGCTTGCAATCGGTCGGCGGGGCCTGCCGTTAACCCGTCCCGGTCCGCCCCCGGCATGTC
>NZ_JBQHQF010000041.1:0-5259 GCF_052067635.1 Collinsella sp. HCP3S3_E5
CGGCAGGCGGGCGAAGCCGGTGCGGATCCGCGCAGCGGATACGCGGACGTCCTTTCGCCCGCACCATTGATTGAAAGAGCTCCCAGCAATGGGAGCTTTTTTGTTATGGGCTTCCTGATGGTGTCACATGGCTGCTTTGTGCGGGTATCCTAGTGCCAACGTGTGCCCATCGGAGGAGAGACCATGCTGTTATCCGGTATTATCGCTGCCCTTACGAGCCTTCTACTTCCCATCATCATTTTGTTGCTACTGCTTCCCAACGCCTGCTACGTCGTTGAACAGCAGCATGCTGTGATCATCGAGCGCCTGGGCAAGTTTAACCGCATCGTCAACGCGGGTTTCCACATGAAGGTGCCCGTGATCGACCGCAAGGCCGCCACGGTGAGTCTGCGCACCATGAAAAACGGTTTTGGGATCGACGTTAAGACCCAGGACAACGTGACTGTCGGCCTTGAGGTCTCTGCTCAGTACCACGTGAGCTATGACATGGGAGCCGGCCCGGCAGATTCGGGCATCTACAAGAGCTACTACATGCTGCAGGAGCCCGTCGACCAGATGCGCGACTTCATTACCGATGCCCTGCGCTCTTCCATCCCTGTCTATACCCTTGATGAGGTCTTTGCCAAGAAGGATGACATTGCCAAGGACGTCAACGCCACCGTATCCGAGCAGATGGCCGCCTACGGCTTTACCCTCGTGTCGACGCTCATCACCAAGATCGCGCTGCCGACCGAGGTCGAGAACTCTATGAATGACATCAACGCCGCCCAGCGTAAGCGCGCTGCTGCGCAGGAGCTCGCTGAGGCCGACCGCATCAAGCGCGTTACCGAGGCGACCGCCGAGGCCGAGGCAATGGAAAAGGCGGGCGAAGGCATCGCCAACCAGCGCAAGGCCATCGCGCTGGGTATCAAGGATTCGCTCGAGATTATCCAGGAGACGGGCGTCGGCAACGATGAGGCCAACCAGCTGTTCATGTTTACGCAATGGTCCGAGATGATGACGGAGTTCGCTCGCACGGGTAAAACATCGACGGTCGTGCTGCCGAGCGACTTTTCGCAGTCGGCCTCTATGTTCGAGCAGATGCTGACCGCCGGCAAAGTTCAAAACGATTCGAAGGAGTAGGCGCGCGTGAAGTGCACCGTTGTATGCGTCGGTAAGCTCAAAGAGCGTTTTTGGAAGGATGCCTGCGCCGAGTACACCAAGCGCCTGGGCGCCTATGCCAAGGTGGATATGCGCGAGGTGGCCGATATCGACCCGGCCAAGGCGGGCGGCGTGGATGCCGCGCGCGACAAGGAGGGAGCGGCGATTCTTGCAGCCCTGCCGCCCCGAGCGCATGTGATCCTGCTGGCCATTGAGGGCAAAGAGCGCTCGAGTGAGGAACTCTCGGCGCGGCTCGATGATCTTATGTTGCGAGGCAACAGCGACATCGCCTTTGTGATTGGCGGATCGGACGGCGTGAGCGACGATGTTCGCTCACGAGCTGACGAAATGCTCAGCTTTGGACGCATTACCTTGCCGCATAACTTGGCGCGCGTGGTGCTGCTGGAGCAGGTCTACCGCGCCTGCAAGATTAGCCGTGGCGAGCCGTATCACAAATAGGTCGGCAACACGAAACAATGCCGTGGGACAATAGCTCTCGATTTGAAGAATCTGTCTGAGAGGATTATGAGATATGAAGATTGGATTTGTCGGTTTTGGCAATATGGCGAGCGCTATGGCCGATGGCTGGATTGCCGCCGGTGTGGCTGCGAGCGACATGTGTGCCTGCGCGGGCCGCTACGATGCCCTGGTTGAGCGCTGTGAGGCGCGTGGGATACTTGCCTGTCGTGATGCGGCGGAGGTTGTCGCTGTATCCGATATCGTGGTTGCTGCGGTCAAGCCGTACATGATCGAGAAGGTCTTCGCTCCGCTCAAGGATACTCTTGCCGATAAGGTCGTCCTTTCGGTCGCCTGGACTTGGGACAGTGTCAAGTGGGAGCAGGTTCTGCCGGGTGTCGCGCACATCTCGACGGTCCCCAATACACCGGTTTCGGTGGGCGAGGGCGTCATCGCCTGCGAGAAGTCCTCTACGCTCAACGGCGAGCAGCGTGCCGTGGTGCTCGACCTGCTCGGAAAGATTGGCACTGTCGTTGAGCTCGATACGAGCTTGCTGTTTGTGGGCGGTACCGTGGGCGGTTGCGCCCCGGCATTTGTTGCCATGGCGATTGAGGCCCTGGGCGACGCGGCCGTCAAGCACGGCATTCCGCGCGCCGACGCCTATCGCATTGTGAGCCAGATGGTTCTGGGTACGGCGAAACTGCAGCTTGCAACTGGGCAGCATCCTGCGGCGATGAAGGATGCCGTGTGCTCGCCCGGCGGCGCAACCATCAAGGGCGTCGTCGCGCTCGAGGACGCCGGCATGCGCAGCGCCCTGGTCAAGGCCATCGACGCCACCCTTCAGTAAACCTGCCATTTAGGGACAGGTTTATTTTGGCAGGTTTTTCCTGCGGTTTTATCTCTATAGCGAAAAGCGCCCCGCAACCGGGTTGATACCGGTTGCGGGGCGCTTGCGTTTGCCCAGATAAAACCGACCAAAATAAACCTGTCCCTAAATGGCAGGTTAGTCCCAGAAGCTGTCTTGATCTTCTTCGGATTTGGGCCCGCGGTCGACGTAGAGCTTATGGGTGCGCTTCTCCATTACAAAGGCAAGAATCGCAAACAGCAGGATGCCGCCGGCGAAAAGGATGGCAAAACCGGTGCGGGTGCCAAACAAAAAGGAAAAAACTGCGTCCATTGGGTGCCTTCTTGCGTAGTTGAGTTGGGTCGTAAACGCTCATAAGTATATACTTGCCCATACATGTACAAGGTTGCAACCTAAATGGAATGTATATCGCCGGAGGATCTAATGCTTGATATCAAGTTTGTTCGCGAGAACCCCGATGCCATCGATACCGCCATGGCTAACCGCCAGACGTCTTGGGATCGCGAGAAGTTCTTTGAGCTCGACGATGAGCGTCGTGCCGTCATCACCGAGGTCGAGGAGCTCCAGGCCACGCGTAATGCCGAGTCCAAGAAGATCGGCGCCCTGATGAAGGAGGGCAAGAAGGACGAGGCCGAGGCCGCCAAGGAGGCCGTGCGCGCCGTCAACGAGAAGATCGACGGTCTGGCCGAGCGCCGCACCGCTCTCGAGCAGGAGCAGTACGACTTTATGGCTCACCTGCCCAACATTCCTTGCGAGGCCACCCCGTACGGCAAGGACGAGGACGAGAACATCGAGCGCCGTCGTTGGGGCACCCCACGCGTGTTCGACTTCGACTTTAAACCGCACTGGGATCTGGGCACCGACCTCGACATCCTCGACTTCGAGCGCGGCAACAAGCTCTCCGGTAGCCGCTTCACCGTTCTCGGTGGCGCCGGCGCCCGTCTGGAGCGCGCCCTCATCAACTTCTTTCTCGATACGCACACCAGCCGTGGTTTTAAGGAGTGGTGGCCGCCCATCGTCGTCAAGCGTCAGACCATGTTTGGCACGGGCCAGCTGCCCAAGTTCGAGGACGACGCCTATCATGTCTCGGGCGATAACTTCCTGATCCCCACCGCCGAGGTCGTGCTTACCAACCTGCACGCCGGTGAGGTTCTCGATGCCGACACCCTGCCGCGCCGCTACACCGCCTTCACCCCCTGCTTCCGCGAGGAGGCCGGCTCCGCTGGTCGCGACACCCGCGGCATCATCCGCCAGCACGAGTTCGACAAGGTCGAGATGGTCAAGTTTGCCAAGCCGGAGGAGTCCGACGAGGAGCTCGAGAGCATGACCGCCGAGGCCGAGTTCCTGCTTCAGCAGCTGGGTCTTCCGTATCGCGTGATTAGCCTGTGCACCGGCGACCTGGGCTTCTCTGCCCGTCAGACCTACGACATCGAGGTCTGGCTGCCGAGCTACAACGCCTACAAGGAGATTAGCTCCTGCTCCAACTGCGGCGACTTCCAGGCTCGCCGCGCCAACATCAAGTATCGCGATCCCGAGAACTTCAAGGGCTCGCGCTACCTGCACACCCTTAACGGTTCCGGTCTACCGGCTGGCCGCACCATGGCCGCCATTCTGGAGAACTACCAGAACGCCGACGGCACCATTACGATCCCCGAGGTTCTGCGTCCTTACATGGGCGGCCTCGAGAAGATCGAGCCGGTCGCGTAGGTTTGCTGCATAAGCGATTTGCGGGGGCGCCCCTATCCGGGGCGCCTTTTTTTGTGCGCGGAGCCTTACCATGTCGCGCGGACAGCTCAATAGAAAACACACGAACAAGTGTTCTGTATACGGTCGTCTACCTGCTATGCTTTTACTAGATACGAGCGAGAGAAGGGGGATGTGATGGACCTGTTTGATGAGCGGGTAGTTTTGTTTGAGAGCGATGAAGGTGGGGAGCACCTGCTAGTTACGTGTGAGCCATCGGGTATGGGTGGCTTGGTGGTGAGGCAAACGAGCGAGGGTCCGTTGACCCAATGGTGCTTTGAGGAGTCGACACATGTAGTTGAGACCTTTGTGACGCACGAAGGGCTTGCAACACTCGAACGGTTCTATGGAGTCGGGACTTCTAACCAGGTGGCACGCATGCTGAGTATCTCGTTTGCCGGGTATGATTGCGCCCAGCGGGTGCGCTCGCTATTGAAGGAACTCGGTGTTGGGTTCGATGTGGTTGAAAAGCCAATCGATCGTATGGGAAACGGTGATACATGCGGAGCTGCATGAGGAAAATGGTCTAGAAAAAAATCAAGATTGTGCTTGACTCCAATTAACTAAAATGGTTTCATATGTCTTGCGCTGCGGCGTTACCTCAGCTGGATAGAGGGTCTGACTACGAATCAGAACGTCATAGGTTCGAATCCTATACGCCGCACCAATTGACTTTAAAGCTCCCGGCAACGGGGGCTTTTCTTTTTTGGAAGCCATGCATGGATTCGAACCTCGGTCGAGGCGCGAGCGTAAGGAAAACGCGGAGCGTTTTTAGCGAGCGGGCGAGCGCGCCGGCAGGCGGGCGAAGCCGGTGCGGATCCGCGAAGCGGATGCGCGGAATCCTATACGCCGCACCAATCGAACTTGAAGCCTCCGGCAACGGGGGCTTTTCTTTTTTGGAAGCCATGCATGGATTCGAACCTCGGTCGAGGCGCGAGCGTAAAGAAAACGCGGAGCGTTTTTAGCGAGCGGGCGAGCGCGCCGGCAGGCGGGCGAAGCCGGTGCGGATCCGCGAAGCGGATGCGCGGAATCCTATACGCCGCACCAATCGAACT
>NZ_JBQHQF010000042.1:0-5225 GCF_052067635.1 Collinsella sp. HCP3S3_E5
GTCCTTTCCTAGAACCTGTTGTTGTGGTGATTTCAGATTCTAGGACGAAGGCCGTTCTTCGTTAAACGGGCGCTAGGGTGTCACCCTTACACCAACATTTTCGACGCGATCATTTAAATCCATCTTGGATACTTTTCTTGAGGCCTATAAGGATGAGCTTGCGCGCGCTTCATCTGCTCATAGGTTGATTTTCGATCAAGAGATACGTTTTTTGACAAAACGGACAATTTGCTGGCGAAGCTAATCCTGCTAATCCAAGAGATGCGGGATGCAATATTGGGTTCTGACTTTGGCGAACTGGAGAAGAGCTGTTTCCTTCGCTACCTTGAGATTATTCCCGAACTTAAGAATGCCGTGCTCGTGTACGAACCGGGGGTGCGTTTGTCACCAATGGAAATTGGCCCAGTTTGCACTGATTGCCATGCTCTAATTGGACAAATGTAAATGGCGTTTCGAGACATTGCCGAACTCTTTCGCGGTAGCGTATAGGGTCCCGTGCGATTCGCGAGCTCTTCCCTTGATATCATGGTCATAGCGTTTTATTTGCCGACCTTTATCGGAGATGCCCTATGGTCCAGATCGATCCGATGGAATATCCAAAGTTTTCCGATTATTCATCCCATGCCCAGTCTTCTCCCAATATTCCTGTTGGGAGTACGGGGATGATCGAGACTCTAAGAACGATTCTGGATGCCTTAAAGCGCGGTCAATCCCTAGACGATGCCATTTCAATTGAGGGCTCAACGGCCAAACTTTCTCTTGGCGAAGCTTGTCTTGCCCTGAGTCCGTGCGGATTGGTTGTTAAGGCTGCTGAGGGATACACTCCTTCTGCGGAAGCGGACCGTTGGATTGACACGGGAGATAACTCCTATCTGGCTGCGTGCCTGGCATGTCGTTGTAAATTCTTTAGCGGCATGATTGACGTGCTGGGCACGCCAAAGACTTCGGGCGAGCTGCGTTTAATCGCCAATGCCGAGTATGGAATGAGCTGGACCAAGAAGAGCGAGGTTCAGCGCCGTCTAAAATGGGCTCGCGAGCTCGGCCTTGTTGAATATCGAGAATACGAAGGATGTCGATATGCACGGACCCCTCTAGGTGACCAATGGGTTTCTCAGATTGAAGTGGAACCCAAGGGCGTCTTGGAGGAATCTGCTTCCTTAAACTGGGATGAGCCTTCAAATTGGGCCGTCGACCTTGCTTTAAATGCTAAACAATCTAATCGTTCGGATTCTATTGGATTTTTCGCTGGTGGAGCATCCGGTTTTATTGATGTCACAGCCGAGCTTCTTTCCATCGTTAAAAACGGTGGTGATGAGTCTGCAATCGTTCAGTTTTCTAACTTGTCCTATAAACTTTCCGAAAGCTCAACCAGGGCGGCGATTTCTTCACTTTCAAAATTGGGCTTTGTGCAGCGGTCATCACTTACGACGTACGAATTAACTTCAATTGGTGACGCTTGGCTGTCTGAAAAATCTGCAATTAATTTTGCTTGCTGTTTTCATGCAGCGTTCTCTTGGGTATTTGAGCTTTTGCCGCTTGTTGGCCACAGCGCGTTTGATGTTAGGTCAATCCAGCTGCATCTATTCGAACGTTTTAACGTCAACATCTCCCATGATGCGCTAAGAAAGCGTCTTAATGTGTTGTTGAAAGCCGGCTTGCTTAAAAAGAGAAGCCAGATGAGTTATCAGGCAACTGAGCACTGCGACTCATTTTTGAGTGGATATGGGTTTAATTTCATCGTTGATTCCATTGGCAAACAGGGGACGGGACCTGAGCAGCCCGTGGCTACCGATGTCGACAAACTGATTACAGAGCTTTGGGATGCTTCGCGCGATTCCGGTCATCCCGATCGGCTGGAACGAGCTGTGGAGCGGTGCTTTAGTCGCCTTGGGTTTAGAACGACTTTGTTGGGCGGGTCTGGTGATACAGATGTTTTAGCGGTCGCGAATGCTGCTTCGAGATTTTCTTATTCCGTGGTAATTGATGCCAAATCAACCTCTAATGGCGGGGTCTCTGCCTCACAAGTCGATTTTGATACCCTTGAGCTGCATCGTCGTAAACACGATGCGTCGTTCATCGCCGTTGTGGGGTCAAGTTTTTCTGAAAAACGGATCTGCGATAGGGCCAAGGAACATGACGTCGCGTTGTTTGGAATTAGCGAGTTGGAAAAGCTTCTTAAGCTTCAAGAGGAGATTCCGCTCGTCTCTCAAGACTACAAAGTTCTCTTCGAGTATTCGGGGTCTATCGATCTTGGTTTATTGGAACCCGCTATTGCCCGCTTTAGGCGAACAACCAAGCTGCTCGATTTGGTGCTCAGGGCGTTGCTTTCTCAAAACGAAGATAAAGAATTTGGCGGGTTGATGTCTAAGCGGGATGTTTACTGGTTCATGAAAAACGGAACGTCCTCAATTGAAGATTTGTCGATCAGCGAGGTTGGGGAAATGCTCGAGTTCCTGTCCTCTCCTTTTGTTGGGTGCATTGGCAAGGATAAAGACGGATATTACGCTGTGGGATCTTTCGATGATGCCGCTAAGAGGCTTGTTCTGCTGGCCAAGGCGTGTAATGGGTAGCGTTGGCTTGGTCGGGAACCTGATCTCACGTGCCCTTGTTTACTTGATGCGGTTTTGGGGATTCATATTTCGCCACGATTAAGAAAAACTGTTCCAAATCGAGGCCAGTTATGTCGAATTGAGCAATTAAGTATCCAATGATGGGGTCACCGTGGACCCTAAGCGAGTCGGAGCCAAAAAAGTCCCTGTTATTGCGAGCGGCGGCCCTTTGTTTTAATTAGGAGTTTATGGGCACGGAGGCGTTTGCTTCTGTCTGGGCTGCTTACTAGCTGTTTTCTGGCGCAGGTGATAGTGGGCTATTCCAGGCTGCAGCATGGCAACATCAAGATTGCCATGAAGCAACTCGGGCAGAGTCCGAAAACATGTAGTAGGCCGACAAGAACCAGTCGGCGTAGATTCCCATCCTGTACGGTAAAGGCGCTTCCATTGGATCGCTCTGCTCACCAGGCAGGCCATGGTAGCAGTCGGCTGCGTTCATACGGAGATAGCCGTCCGTTTGTTCGTCGATGTGCACCTTTTTGTACGAGAATTTCAGCAGGTAGGAGAAGTCGTTCTATATTGAAATCGCCTTTGAGTTATCCTGTCGTGCAATGAAAAACAGAGACTATCCGTAGTCTCTGTTTTTGTAAGGGGGTTCCTTTCAAAAGGAGGGCATCCCCTATTTTTGATTTAATCGTGCTGCTGACTGGATTGAAATTCTGGAAGTCATGCCGTTGGGCGTTGTCGTTTCCCGTCAAACTTGGAAAGAATGAATAATGGGGAAATGAGAAACTGTGAAGTTGGAATTGGATGACATTGGGGGCGGCGACGCAATTCTAGCGCCATCTTCGATTAACAGTGAGGCAGATAGGGGATAGGCCATGGCTGAAACGTTCAATCCCAAGAACATCATCGTCACGGGCGGCTGCGGCTTCATCGGCAGCAACTTCGTGCACTACGTCGTGAACAACCACCCGGGCGTCCACGTCACCGTCCTGGACAAGCTGACCTGCGCCGGCAACCCCGAGAATATCGCCGGGCTTCCCGCCGACCGCGTGGAGCTCGTCGTGGGCGACATCTGCGACGCCGAGCTGCTCGATAGGATCGTGCCGGGCCACGACGCGATCGTGCACTACGCCGCGGAGTCCCACAACGACAACTCCATCGCCGACCCGGAGCCGTTCCTTCGCACGAACGTCGAGGGCACCTTCCGCCTTCTGGAGGCCGTGAGGAAATACGGCATCCGCTACCACCACGTCTCCACCGACGAGGTCTACGGCGACCTGGCGCTCGACGACCCGGCGAAGTTCACCGAGGAGACGCCCTATAAGCCGTCCTCCCCGTACAGCTCCACCAAGGCCAGCTCCGACATGCTCGTGCGCGCCTGGACCCGCACCTACGGGCTTCGCACGACCATCTCCAACTGCTCCAACAACTACGGCCCCTACCAGCACGTGGAGAAGTTCATCCCCAGGCAGATCACCAACATAATCGACGGCGTGCGCCCCAAGCTCTACGGAAAGGGCGAGAACGTCCGCGACTGGATCCACACCGAGGACCACTCCTCGGCCGTCTGGGACATCCTGACCAAGGGCCGCATGGGGGAGACCTACCTCATCGGCGCAAATGGCGAGAGGAACAACATCACGGTCCTGCGCATGATCCTCGAGGCGATGGGACGCGACCCCGAGGACTTCGACTGGGTCGCCGACCGCCCCGGCCACGACCGCCGCTACGCCATCGACAGCGCGAAGCTCCAGCGCGAGCTGGGCTGGAGGCCGGCCCACACCGACTTCGCCGAGGGCCTGAAGCAGACGATCGACTGGTACGTCGCCAACGAGTCCTGGTGGCGCCCGGCCAAGGAGGCCACCGAGGCCCGCTACCGCTCCCAGGGTCAGTAGGGGGCGTGGCGCTGGGTTTTTGACGTTGTTAATGCGCGCCTGTCAGATTCGCATTGCAATGGGTTGCTTGGGTTTTGGTGCCCCGTGCGATGGCATTGATATGCTTTTGCATGTGACCTAAGAGTTGCCGTGCCGACTAAAGTGCCGTCGACCTAAGGAAGTTATTCCAAATAGATCAAGCGGCTTTATCGGCTTCGGGCCATTTATTCGCCATGGTTCTTTTGCTTTTAGCCGCGATATCCTGATTCTTGCCAGTATTGTTTTTGTATGCCTGTTCGTATTTCCTAATCTGGTCTTTGTATTCCTTAATGAGGACCTCTAAGGATTCATCGAGAAACAGCAGCATTTCGCTCCCGTCATATCCATCTACTGTATCGTCCATGAATCTGCATCCCGAGAGCGGGATATCGCAGGAGCATTTGCCGATCAGATTTTCTAGTATTTCTAGTCGACGGAGCAGTACTCCTGCATCGTCAAGAATGTCAAGCCAGCTTCGTACCTCTTTGCAAAACAGCATGTTGATTCCTTTCGCGTTATGGCTTCGCATGACGTAAGGAATCTAAAGATTCGTGCGGACACATATGCGCCTATCATTAATTGGTCCAAAGTTTTATGCATGAGCGTGGCGTTGTCACTTCGATGTGCGGGCGAAAAGCTATGGAGAGGTTGATTTCCGATCTCAGCCGAACACATTGAGCTGATGGCTCGCTCCCGCAGTTAACCGAACGCCCCCGCGGCCCCTCTCGGGCCCCGGGGGCGCCATTTTCCCAGTTGA
>NZ_JBQHQF010000043.1:0-4520 GCF_052067635.1 Collinsella sp. HCP3S3_E5
TTAACGGCAGGCCCCGCCGACCGATTGCAAGCGGTCGGCGGGGCCATTGTGGCTCTTGACAGCGGATTGGGTCATATGAGCGAAAGCCCGCCAGAGCGAGCAAGGTGCCTTGAAACAAGAGGGCATTGATCTTTTGATCATGCCGCCGAAGTTGAAAGGCAGATTGCCGCTCTGACGGGCTTGCAGCGTCGAGCAGTTGCGGCGTTTGGTAAAACGCCGCAACGAACTAGTTCATCATCGCATTCATCATCTCGGTGGTTGCGGAATCGTCGGCAGACCACTCGTTATCCTCGTTGGCGGAATACTTAAAGGTGACCTTGGTGTCCTTGGTCTTAGCGGCCTTGGTCACGTCGACCATCACCTGGCCGGCCATCTTGTACAGCTCGTCCTCGGAAGGCATCGTATCGAGTGCGGCGATCTTCTCCTGATACTGGGTGGCGAAATCTTCGACGATCTTGTTCATGGACTTGCAGGTGATGGTGACCTCGGCGGTCGCGGTGCCCTTGTCCTCATCGACCGTCACATCACCGATCTTGTAATCAAAACCCTCGAGATAGCTCTTGGCATACTCCTTGGGATCGATGCCCAGCTGCTCAAACTCGTCGCCCGAAGCCTCTTCCAGGCCGGAGAGGAAATCATCGCCGCCGTTCTTGATCTCGTCAAACTGACTCGTAAGGTCGTTGGTGATGAGCTCCTCCACCGAAGGCCCTCCGCAGCCGGAAAGCAAAACCACGCACGCGACCAGGGCAGCCATCAGGGGCGCAAGCAGCAGCTTCTTTTTCATGACATTCCTCCAAACAAGCGGCGCTGCGTTTCCCGCGCAGCGCACGTCGCAACAGTAAGTCCATATTAGCGGCTCCGTTCAACCCCCTACGTCGCAAAAGCGTGGGCGGCTCAATTTGACGAGTGAATGGCCCATAAAGCAAGCCCCCTGCAATAAAATGCGCCTGCTCGGCCTATTAAAAAAGGGTGGCCGGATAACCCGACCACCCTTGTGCATCTTCTGGATGCCGCAGACTACTTGCGGACGACCTTAACGATGGCGTCACCGGCGGCGACGGCAGACTCGGCCTCGACGGCGAGCTCGACATCGGCAAACTCGGCGGTGTTGGACACGGCCACGACGACGCAGTCCTTGTAACCGGCGGCAGCGATCTTGGCGCGGTCGATCTTGAGCAAGGGCTGGCCGGCCTTCACGACGTCGTCGGCCTTGACGAAGCCGTCGAAGCCGTCGCCATTCATGTTGACGGTATCGACGCCAACGTGCACCAGAACCTCGATGCCGCTATCGGACTGCAGGCCCACGGCGTGACCCATGGTGACGGTCACCTTGCCGTCGCAGGGAGCGTAGACCAGGTCGTCCTCGGGCCACACGGCGCAGCCCTTGCCCAAAACCTCGCCAGCAAAGACGGGATCGGGCACGTCGGCCATCTTGATGACCTTGCCCTTGACGGGCGAACACAGCACGTCGGCGCCGGCAGAAGCAGAAATGGAGGCCGGAGCAGCGGCAGCCACGGGCTCAGCCTTCTTCTTGAACATATCAAACAGACCCATACGTTTTCTCCTCTTGATTAAGCGCAACGTTATGCGCATACCTATGGTGATTATAGTGCCAAATGGCCAAAATGCTAAGGCGAGGGCCCAAATCACAAGCCCTTCCAAGCCCTTCCAAAACCTTTTCCCATGGGGACTCATATTGTCGATTAAGCCTCGATAAGCCCCGGGTGAACAAAAGCGTTCCAGATGCCGTCGTCATCGACGTCGGTGGTCACGTAGTCGGCGGCCGGTCCGGCGTTCGGCGGAACGCCGGAGCTCAATCATTCCAAGCCCTCGGTGCCGTTGGACTTGATGATCTTCTGGTATGCGAAGAAGCTGTCCTTGCGGCGGCGCTCGTAGGTACCGGTGCCGTCGTCGTATTTATCGACGTGGATGAAGCCGTAGCGCTTGCGCATCTCGCCAGTGCCGGCGGAAACCAGGTCGATGGGACCCCACCAGGTGTAGGCAATCAGGTCAACGCCATCGGCAATGGCCTCGCCCATGGCCTTGATGTGGCTCTGCAGGTAGGCGATGCGATACGGGTCATGGATGGAGCCGTCCTCCTCGACCTCGTCGCAGGCGCCCATGCCGTTCTCGACCACCATCAGCGGAATCTCGTAGCGGGCGTAAATCTCGTTGAGGGCGATGCGCAGGCCCAGCGGATCGATCTGCCAGCCCCAGTCGGTGGACTCCAGATAGGGATTCTTGCCGCCAAAGGTCATGTTGCCCTCGGTCATCTCGTGATCCTTGTGGGTGCCCACGGTGCCGGACATGTAGTAGCTAAAGGTGTAGAAATCAACCTTGCCGTCGGCGATATCCTGCAGGTCGCCGTCCTCCATCACGAGCTCGACATCGTTCTCGGCCCAGAAGCGCTTGGCATAGAACGGGTACTTGCCGCGCACCTGCACGTCGGAGCAGTACCAGTTCATCGTATTCATCTCCTGCTGCGTGGCGAACACGTCGGCCGGATCGCACGTGGCGGCATAGGAAAGAATGAAGCAGTCCATGTTGCCCATCTTAAACTGCGGGTAATGCTCATGGGCATAGCGCACGACGCGGCCGCTGGCGACAAACTGGTGATGCAGCGCCTGCATACGAGCCTGCGGCGTGGTGTGGACCGCCGACGCCGGACCCTCAAAGCCCTGAATCATGCTGGTCTCAAAGAGGTTGCCCATGTCCTGAGTACCGCAGTTGATCTCGTTGAAGGTGAGCCAGAACTTGACCTTGTCCTGATAGCGGTCGAAGACGGTCTGGCAGTACTTCTCAAAGAAGCCGATGAGCTCGCGGCTCGCCCAGCCGTTGTATTTCTCGACCAGGTGATAGGGCATCTCGTAGTGCGAGAGGGTCACGAGCGGCTCGATATTGTGGGCACGCAGGCAGTCGAAGACGCGGTCGTAGAAGGCGAGGCCGGCCTCGTTGGGCTCAGCGTCGTCGCCGTTGGGAAAGATACGGCTCCAGGAGATGGACATGCGGAACATATTGAAGCCCATCTCGGCGAACAGCGCGATGTCCTCCTCGTAGTGGTGGTAGAAATCGATACCGTCATGATTGGGGTAGAAGCGGTTGGGGTCGATGTCGGTCGTAATCTGACGCGGCTCCTTGTAGCTGCCGCCCAAGAAATGGTCGTCGACGGAAGGGCCGCGGCCGTCCACGTTCCAAGCGCCCTCAAACTGGTTGGCGGCGGTGGCGCCACCCCAATAGAAACCCTCGGGGAACTTGATGTTTGCCATGAGCATCTCCTTTGCATCGCGGATCGATGAGCTGAGTATCGCCCACGCGCGGGACGGGCAGAAGCGGGCGCACCAAACCCGACACTTCTTTTCGCCCTTGTGCCCCGTCACCGCCCCGCCCCTGACACTTCCTGATACCGACCAAAACGTGCCAAAATAAACCTGTCCCTTTTTGGCAGGTTTGGCGAGTGTGGGAGTTCGCATGGATATCAAACGCAAGATCATCGAGGCGCAGGGCCTCACCCCCACCGAGCAACAGCTCGGCATTGCAGCCCTTGCCATCGGTCAGGACATCCGCGGGCTTTCTATTAAGGAATTTGCCGCGCGCACCAACGTTTCGGTCGCGAGCGTGCATCGTTTTTGCAAAAAGCTCGGCCTCGAGGGCTTCAAGGATCTCAAGGTCGAGCTTATTCGCTTGGCAACCGAGGCGGGAAACCGCCGCGACGTGGACATCAACTTCCCTTTCGATGCTACGTCCACTCCCGCGCAGGTTATGGAGCGCATGGAGGGGCTCTACCAGACCACGCTGGCCGAAACGCAGGAGCTGCTCGATCCCACGCAGCTCGACCACGCCGCCAAGCTCATCGCGAACGCCCGACAAGTCGACATCTACACGGGCTCGCACAACCTCTATCCAGCGGGAATGTTCCGCGACCGCCTGCTCTCCGCCGGTAAAAGCGCGACGTGCCACAACGGTGTCGAGGCCCAGGTGCGAACGGCGCTCGCCTCGGATCCCGACCATGCGGCAATCGTCATCTCCTACAGCGGCCTTGCCCCCAACCTCAAGGACATCTTGCCGATCCTCAGCAGTCGGCATGTCCCGGTCATCGTCATCGGCACGCCTTATTGCGCGCGCATTCACCCCGGCTTTGCCGCCTACCTTACGGTGAGTGACCACGAGAGCATGACGCATCGCATCACGCAGTTCGCCAGCCACATCGCCGTGCAATACGTGCTCGATTCGCTCTACAGCAGCTACTTCGCCAAAGACTACGCCCACTGCTCCGAATTCCTGGAGCGTTCGTTCCCCTATACCCGCCTGCCCGGGCTCAAGTAGTCGTTTAAGAACGTCCCCAATGACTACTCTGGCAACGGCAGCAAGCGGGCCGCATTCGGAGCAAGACAACGCCGCAAGTAGAGGACGGACAGACACTATGACCCAATCCGAGGGCACTAAAAAGATAGGAGCCCCCGCTCGTGACCGCGGGTCGGGGCTGCGACAATGATGTTGAAGTGCCATAGGCGCAGCCGCGC
>NZ_JBQHQF010000044.1:0-3055 GCF_052067635.1 Collinsella sp. HCP3S3_E5
CGAGAGCCTGGAGACGCCCATCTTCTCGGCCACCCTCTGCACCTTGCGGGTGCTCGTGCCCGTGGCGTACATCTCGGCGACGGCGGCAACGAGGGCGCGGTCGACGCGCCGATGGCGCTCGAGCACGTCCTCCGGGAAGAAGCTGCCGGAGCGCAGCTTGGGGATGCGCAGCGTCAGCGTGCCGACGCAGGTGGCGAGCGACCTCTCGCGGTAGCCGTTTCGGCTGTTCGCCCCGCCACCGCAGAGCTGGTCGGCCTCGGCGTCCATCACGGCGTTCACGACCTGCTCGGCTAGCCTGCGGAGCAGCTCCTGCATATCGATGGCGCCGTCGTCGAAACGGGGCATAGCGAGCATGTCCGGCGTCGGGTCTGATAAGATTTCCATAGCGGTCTTCGTCCTTTCCTAGAACCTGTTGTTGTGGTGATTTCAGATTCTAGGACGAAGGCCGTTCTTCGTTAAACGAGCGCTAGGGTGTCACCCTTACACCAACATTTTCGACGCGATCGAATTATCTATTTTCAAATATAGCATTACCAATGGAAAAATGGTTGATTCCGGCGGTTCTCATCCCAAGGATAGAGCTGATGCAATTTTGAATGCCAACGCAACGCAACTTTCCAGAATTCTGGAAATCGAGATTGCCGAATATAGGGATGCGATTGAGCACTGTCTTGAGAACAACACCGAACTCGAATCACCATTGGATAGATTATCTAACATGGGACAACTCTTGAGCGAGACGCTTTCCAGTTGGAACAACGTAAACAATTCAGAGAAAACGATGGTAATTCAGGCCTCGATATATATCGGATTCATACTTTAAGGATCTATACAGTTCTTTCTCCTATGCTTTGAAAAGGATTTTCATGAGTCGAATTGGAAAATCTGGGATGATAAGAAAAAAGAGGATTTCGAAGCAATTCGGAATCGCATTAACGACTTGCTCACCGAACTTGCTGACGAAGGAATCCTTTCCAGCGATCAGCGAAAGCGCCTGAAGGAGACATTCGAATCAGAACTAAAGGTCAGGCAAAAAGGCGAAAAGATCGAACGGATTATGCTCGATGAGCTAATAAGGCTTTTTGAAAGATTCAACATATTGTGGACCAATTTCGACGTAGACCATGACAAAAACGAAGAGACCGAATCGAGCAAAGCGCTAATCGAAAGAATGGATAACATTCGAGAAGCAAGAAACAGTATCCATGTATTCTCGAAATACAAGATACCCACCCCAGAGGCAGTGGTCAGCTGCGTACGAGATTTGTGCTTAATCCTGAAAGATATATTGTTCCGCACGAGATGCATAAACGATGAGACAAGAAGGCAGGCAGTCCTTGAGTCCCTTCTCGAGATTCCTGAAGCAACAGATTCCTGAAGCAACATACATTGAGATTGACGATAGCTGCAGAATTACTTCTATCCGGCATTCGGAGGATAGATGCTAAACCACCGGCGATTATTCTCTGAGGTCGCGTAGGAAGTGCTAAGCATCAACCAGCCATATCCTTCCGCACCTCAAAACCACTTGCAAGTATTCCCTTGCAATGAGTTCGCTAGCCGACACTCATGCATTTGAGGAGTTAATCGTTTCGGCTCGAGACGATATTCTGCCTTATCTATTTGGACTGCGATATGAAGACAGAGCGGAACTTCTTGATTGCTACAAAGACAAAAGGTGCAGTTGGATAGAACGTACTAGCGCAGGAGTTTTGCCGTGCCGGACCTAGCTATCTATCTGCGAAAGAGTGCCGTGGAGATTCTCGAGCGGTTCTAAATTGAGGCATGAATAGCCGCCGGTTAACTTCCTTTGTCGGCTTGGCTCGCGTCCCCCCAATCTAGTAGACTTTGAACCGTTGCTAGATTAGGGGGATTTTCCATGAAACGCTCCATGAAACGGGTTTCCGGGGCCGCCTGCGCGCTCGCGATCGCGGCCGCGCTGGCCCTGTGCGGGTCCGCGGCCTACGCCGCCCCCGCCGCCGCGGGGGACGCGCGGGCCGCGGACGGCGAGGCGCTGCCCGCCGAGGGGGAGCCCGCCGCCCAGGACAGCGCCCGGGCCGATGCCGTCAAGCCCGAGGCCCCGCAGGCCGACGGGGGCCAGGCGGAGTCCGCCCGGGCCGAGGAGGCCGCGCCCGTCTCGCTCTCGTACTCGGCCCACGTCTCCAATATCGGCTGGATGGGCGCCGTCGCCGGCGGCGGGGTCGCCGGCACGACCGGCAGGGGGCTCCCCCTCGAGGCGCTGCGCCTCGTCCTGTCCGACGCGTCGACCGGCGAGACCCTCGGCGCCGACGCGATATCCGTCGAGGCCCACGTCGCCGGCATCGGCTGGCAGCCCGCCGTCGGCAACGGCGCCGTCGCCGGCACCACCGGCCAGGCCCGCGCCGTCGAGGCCCTGAGGGTCAGGCTGTCCGCGGACCTGTCGGGTCGCTACACCGTCTGGTACCGCGTCCACTCCGCCGAGTTCGGATGGCTCGGCTGGGCGTGCGACGGCGCCGACGCCGGCTCGGCCGGCTACGGCCGCGCCGCCCAGGCCGTCCAGGTCGCGGTCCTGCCCAAGGGCGACCCCGCCCCGGTCGACACTTCCACGCCCTTCGTCGACAGGTCCTCCGAGCCCCCCTCGGTCTCCTACCGCGCCCACGTCGCCGGCATCGGCTGGCAGGGCGCCGTCTCGGGCGGCGCCGTGGCCGGTACCACCGGGCAGGGCCGCGCCCTTGAGGCCCTCTCGGGCTCCGTGTCCTGGTACGGGCACGGCCCCTCCTCCCTCGAGGTGAGGGCCCACGTCTCGAACCTCGGCTGGCAGGGCTGGACCTCGGGCGCCGCCGGCACCACCGGGCGCGCCCTGGCGGTCGAGGCGCTCCAGTTCAGGCTCTCCGGCGAGGCCGCCTCGTCCTACGACGTGTGGTACCGCGTGCACTGCGCCGACTACGGCTGGCTCGGCTGGGCCAAGGACGGCGCGTCCGCGGGCACGGTGGGGCTTGCGAAGGCCGTCCAGGCCGTCCAGGTCGTGCTCGTCCCCAAGGGCGGCGCCGCGCCGGGCCCGGCCGGCGGCGCCTTC
>NZ_JBQHQF010000045.1:0-2626 GCF_052067635.1 Collinsella sp. HCP3S3_E5
GCTTGCGGACAGGGTCGAGGCGGCATAGGATATCAACCGTATTCCAGATTCTGGGACGCCGGGCCGACTCGCTTCGGATCGGGCACTACACCAACTTTCTCGACACTACCGATAATTCAATCTTTTTCAAACGAAATACAAGGGGTCTCGGAAATGAAATGCGCATATTGCGGGAAAGAGGCAAAGGGAACCAGAGAACACATCATTTCGTGTTCTGTATTGGATTTGTTTCCAGAATGCTATCTCACATTTGATGAAGCAAGAGGCGTGGTGCATCAAGCCGACCCCATAGTCAAGGATGTGTGCGCGGAATGCAATAACGGAAAGCTTTCCTATATTGACACTTACGCCAAGAATTTTATTAGTCGGTACTTCACGCGAAGATATACCGAAAATGACAAGGTTAAAATTGAATTCAACTATACCATGATTCAGAAAATGCTACTCAAGTACGCATTTAACGATTCAAGATCACGCTCGGAATGCTGCACATTTTTCGACGATGAAATACTTCATTACCTCTTAAACGAAGCCGATGATTCGCCAAAAGAATACGTGACCGTACTTTGCGGGCTCGCCACAAATGTCACTCCCCTTCCAGATGCAGCGTTCGGGAATCTTAAATTACGCTGGTGTAAAGATCCCCTCTTTCTTTCAAACAGTACTGTGAGGCATATAGACTACGACACAGGCAAAATTATTCTCAACGAAGACGTAGAGACAGAACGCTTTCCTGACCTGCAACTCTCATATGCTTTTAGGTTCAACAGCGTCCAATTCGTGTTGCTATGCTGGAATAAATCGTCAAAAAAAATCGAGACAAACAATGTGATATTGCGAAACCAGTACCCCTATCACTTTATGAAAACAGCTGAGGAAACAGCCATTTTGCCCGTATGCACCGACGAGATGAACTATTATCATTTCGAGCATATTCACGTGAAGTGGGATGGCTTGTTCGAAGTCGGAAGAATGAGAAAACTTGCGAGTGGAGAAAGCTGCCGATATAAAGAGCGGCTTGAGAAGGAATGGGAAAAAGAGGAAGAAATACTTAAGCGTTCCCACCCACGATGACAGCGATTTACAAGGAAATCGGAACTTGCTCAGTGTCGAAGGATAATCGCCTCCGGTGCATTCCTCGATTCGCGTGAGACGAGTTTGCTGCCTACGGTCGGTAATGCTCAGGCCATAAGCGATGCATGGGATCTGGTGATTTTCAAAAACCGGCAGAGTCCCCACTTCCAATATTGTTCATAAATGACCTGGGCCCTGCGGAAGGAGAAGTCGTGCGCGATCCCGAACTGGCGATAAAACCAATGCCCCCATCCGCCGTAATCAACAATTTTGTAGATGGAGCTAAGGATAGCAACTACGAAATATATTTACGCGAGCTAATCAACAGCTCCACCTATTTCCTGGATAAAGGCAAATCGACATACAGCGGACCTACGTCAGAGGAAGCTGGCCAATGCGATGCTATTTCTAAAGAATACGAATTGGATTTCAAATTACTCGATTCGCAGACCAAACTGATGGCAGACAGCGTCCTCAAGGAACAGCCTATGGTCCTTGCTTCCGGGGTTGTAGCGTATACCGAATGCAAAAATCCAGGTGGAAAGGTCAAGGCAACGAGACTTCATGCCGCAATGCGTGAATTGTCCCTCGATGACCTCGAAAACATTCGTCGCACTAAGACAAACCGCACCAACATACAAAACGACATACCGCAAATTCTCGAAGTCGTTGAAGTGAATAAGCATATCCTGATGCTGTTCCCCTATATATTTTCGTTTGGACAAGAACTCCATTCGGAAGATCCCGCAGAAACGATAAGGGCAGCGCTGAATGACGACTTCAGGAATCTGTTTCTATATCGGGAGAAGATGAGCCCTGGATTCGATACGTATCTCACAACAGTGTTTTCTAATGCATTTCTGATATTCAGGATTATTCACGGTGAATTCTCGTTAGCCGAATCCGTCCCAACCGCAAATACGCCAACATACAGGCAACTGCTTGATTACGGCAACATGTGGGGCTAGCAAATCAACAAATTGAACTATCAAGAAAGGAAAAACGTTCGCTTCTATCTTCAAAGCACGATTTCCGTTTGGCGTAGACGGTGTTTCGCGACAGGCCCGTTTTCCTGGCGACCTCGGATATCGAGTCGCCCCGCTTCCTCATCTGCCGTATAGAATGAACCGCGGACATGATGATCATACCCTTCCGACCTCCCTGGTTGTTACTTCTAGGCAACAACCAAGTTAGCCGATTGTGTTGGTCGGCATGTCTGCCGTTGTGTTCAAAACGATCGTGTCGGCGTGTCCTATCTCAAGCTACCGCATACAACCCCTCGCGTGGACGGTATCTATCGTATAGCCACCTGAAGCACGGTACTCCTGTTTGCGCAGCACGTTGACGTCAAAAGCAATCGTCGCAATCCCCACAAGAACACCGAGCACTACAAGCGCGAAGTAGAGACCAGGCGTAAAAGGCCCGAAGCCACTGTCCGGCAATTGGTTGATTTCCGATCTCAGCCGAACACATTGAGCTGATGGCTCGCTCCCGCAGTTAACCGAACGCCCCCGCGGCCCCTCTCGGGCCCCGGGGGCGCCATTTTCCCAGT
>NZ_JBQHQF010000046.1:0-2603 GCF_052067635.1 Collinsella sp. HCP3S3_E5
AACGGTAGGCCTAGCTGGTCGGCATGCCTTTGCCTTTTCTGAAATTTTTCGTTTCCGTAGATGAAAAGAATGGGTGCCGCACTAGCAACAATCAGATTGCCCTAAACACCCTGGGGAGGACGGCGACCCGGCGGCCGCGGTCGGCGAGGATCTCCACCGTCGTCGCGCGCATGCCGACGAGCAGGCTCCGCCCGTGCCAGGCGGGCCCGGCGACGTACTCGCGCCCGTCGGCCTCGACGTAGCCGCGCTTGTCGGCGCGGGCGGTGATCCACCTCACCGCGTCGAACTCCACGCCGGGAAGGGCGCGCATGGCGGCGAGGTCCTCCCGGTAGGCCTCCCCGTGCGGCCTGCCGTCGCGGCAGCGCGACTCCGCGTTGATCCTCGCGCATCCCTCGGCGAGGAACGCGTTGAGCTCGGGGAGCGTGCCGAACGCCGGCACGGGGACGAGGAGGTTGCGCCGGAGGAACCCCACGGCGTTCTCGACGGAGCCCTTCTCGTTTCCCGAATAGGGGTTGCAGTACCGGCTCTCGAAGCGGTAGTGGGCCCTGAACTGCGAGAACAGCCTCGATTCCGCGACCTCGCCGCGCACCATCCTGCCCGCCTCAGTGGCGTTGTCGAGCACCATCGCAGCCGGGGCGCGGCCCCAGCGGCGGAAGATCTCGAGCAGCCCGGCGCACAGGCACTCCGACCTCTGCGACATGAGGGCGACGCACTGCCGGTCGTTCGAGTGCGGGAGCGTCGCGACCAGCAGCTTGAGGTCGAGGGTCCTCCCGCCGACCGCGGCGCGGAAGTTCCCGAAATCGACCTGGCAGGTGCCGGGCGCCCACTCGAGCTCGAGGTACCCCTCTCCGCCCGCCGCCGCCCGGGCGAGCCTGAGCTCGCGGACGAACCTCTGCACGGTGGAGTACGAGCCGCCGTAGCCGCGCTCGGCGACGAGCCTGTCGTAGATCCGCCTGGCGGTGTGGCGCTGCTTCCTCGGGGCCCCGAGGTCGGCCTCGAGAACGCCCGCGACCCATTCCTCGTTGCCCTCGAGCGCGGGCCTGCCCCTCCTCCGGGGCATCGGCGCGGCGGGCGACATGTCCTCCATGTCGGCGTACTTCGCCACGGTGTTCCGGCTCACGTGGAGCACTCGGGCGATCTCGGACCTCGAGCGCCCGGCGGCATCCATCGACCGTATATCATTCACTGTGTCCAGGGGCACGGTCATCTCCTCCATCCTTCCCGGGCGGGCTCGCCAAAGTAACCGCCCGGGGAAACCATACGGCGAGGGCCGCGCCCCCGGTCCCCGGGGCGCGGCCCTCTTGCTTAAACTGCTCAATTTTTCGTGCTCACGGTGCTCATTTCCCAGTGATCACTCGGACCACTTCTTAGTGAACATCAACAGGGCTCGCCGAACTCGATCGAGTCGGCCCACCGCCAGTGCGCGCGGGTCCAGTTGCCCTTCCGCCTGCCGGTCGGCGTCGACTCGTCGAAGACGTGTCCGTGCCTCAGCGGGAACTTCGACATCCTCTGCTTGGCGCGCTGCAGGTCGTCGCGGGCGTCCGCGAGCGCGCGGGAGAGGTCGCGGGCGGCCTCGGTGCGCCCGTCGGGCACCCACACCTCCGCGACGTTGCGCGTGGCGAGGAGCCTCGCGAGGAACTCCGCGTCGCGCCGGTCGGTCTTGCCGCGGTCCGCCGCCGGGCGCTGCATCTTGGAGACGGCGCCCACCGCGCAGCCCAGGCCGAGGGCGCGCAGCGCGCGGCAGAGGTGGAAGCCGGTGGCGCCGGACTCGTAGACGGCCATCGGCGACTCGAAGCCGAGGGCCCATTCGGCGACCGCGGCGGGGTCGTAGCCGAAGGAGGCGCGCCGGACCTCGCCGGTCATGGGGTTGAGGGCGCAGGCCTTGATGCTGCGGGCGTGGACGTCGAGACCGATGGCTGTGACATAATTGGACATGGAGCCCCTCCTCAGTCGCATGTGGCGCGCGGCCACGGTTGGTGCTACGACCATTGTCGCCCGACCCACGAAGGAGCTACAAGGGGAGGGGCTCCCAATGTTCAACTCATATCGTCTTTCATGCGCCATCGTCGCTCAAGAAGGTGCGGCGGATGCAGCGCGCTGTTTTCCAGTCACATCCAGTTTGGGTTGTATACAAGGGCTTCAATTCGAAGGACCCCATTGTCGGAAAAGCTGAAGTCGAAGACCTTCTCGGGGAGAATGAAAGAAGCTCACAATGGGATCGCTGAGTTTGAGGGGTACCTTGCAGACCTGGAGAATTCGCCGGAGGCGGTCTGGGACCCCGGATTCGTCTAACACCAAATGGCGATCGGTCGCTACCTCACGGAAATCGATCGCCTTGAGAGGGAGCGCGAGCATCTGCTTTGTGGGCATTATCGTCTAAAATGCGAGGGCGCGAGGTCTCGGTTGAAGCGCCGGTCAGGTGCCGACCAGTATATCGCGGCCATCCTCGACGCGATGTTGGTCCCCTTCGCTCTCCTGCAATTGCCGGACAGCCTTGATTATCAACTTTATCCGAACACCTCCCACATTCATCCGTACATGTGCGGATGAATGTGGGAACCCGATACCCTGAGGGCCGGATCGGCCGGCCCCGGGAGATCGGA
>NZ_JBQHQF010000047.1:0-2497 GCF_052067635.1 Collinsella sp. HCP3S3_E5
CCGATCTCCCGGGGCCGGCCGATCCGGCCCTCAGGGTATCGGGTTCCCACATTCATCCGCACATGTACGGATGAATGTGGGAGGTGTTCGGATAAAGTTGATAATCAAGGGAGAACGGCCTTCGAGCAGCGGCGATGTCGGAAAAATGTTCTCTCAAGTCAAATGCCTCTATAATATTCATGCTGATAAGACAATGGATAGGAGAATTTGTGACTTGGTAAATGGACTCAATAAAATTGTCGACTCAATTGGTCAGATGAGAAATAAACAGGGCGATGCTCACGGAGTGGGGGCATCAAGGGTGAACATCGAGGACTATCATGCAAGGCTTGCTGTGAACGCTGCTGCCAACGTTGCGGATTTTGTGCTGTCGGTTGTTCATCGAGCGGAGAGAGATAGACACTAAGGTTTTTACGATGGTGTGTCGAATTGGCTAGTGGTCATCAGTTTGTTCGGCCGTCTTTGGTATTACAGCTCATCGTGGTTATGGCTGTTGAGGTGGCTAATTAACTGGTATCGATTGTGCCTAATAACGAATGTCTTGAATTGTTGTCCGCATCGGCGCTTAGAATCTAACCGGAGCAGCACGGACAGATTTAGCTTCAGGTACCGTCAATATTCTTTCTCAAATTGATTTTGCCGTCCTCGACACCGTTCTCTTCTAGCCCTCCGCCTTTTCCTTCAGCTCGTCCAACTCCTCTAGTTTGGACATGTCCAGGCACCTCCTCTTGTCCCAATCGTGCACCACTATGTACTTCAGCCCCGTCGTCATCAGCATGGGGACTGAGTTGCCGTCTGAGAAGGTCGCGACGACCCTCTTCCTCCTCCTGATCTCGCGGTTGATGCGCTCGATTCCATTGTCCGTTCTGGTCCGGCGCCAGCGCTCGGGCGGGAATTCCGTGTAGGTCAGCGTCTCGGCGAACCCGCCGCGCACCGTCCTCGCGGCCGCTCGAGCCACATCGACCCCAACTCGTCCGCTAGCTCCTCGGCCTTCTTGCCGCATGCCTCGCACGATTCCTGCGCGTGGATCGCCTTCAACATGCGCGCCACGGCCTTTCGCCTGGTCACGGGAACCCTTCCCAGCACGTTGCGGTAGTGTCTCAAGGAGCTTTGTAAAAGGGGGCTCATTATTTCGGATGAACATGTCTATAAGTTGATGGCCACGTCGGATTGGTTTGACCGTGAGCTTGTCCTCTTAAAATGGGATGGCGGAAAAAGGAGGCAAGGGTCTTTCCGCTTCCCACTCATCGCCGATGATATTCCTAGGGTCATTTCAAATAGAAGGCTCGCGGGCATATGGCTGCGCTAAAACGTAATTGACTACTGGGAGGATTATCTGAACCGGGCAGTTGATGATCAAAAGAAACGATTTAAGCTCGAAAAGGAAAATGGGAAACGAATCGAAAAGCTACTAAACTAGCTATTTAACTTTTTTCTAAACTGGTTCAATTAACGCTAATCGCCTGTTGAGCCTGACTTCATTTGCGGAACTGGAGCCAACTATGATCGAGCAAAAACAGAACGGAGCGGCCTCGATCGATATTGCCGATATATTGGTTGCGATTTTAACTTCAGCTGCACTTCCTGTAGTTTCTCACATGCTTACTCTTGTGTTTGGGGATAGCTCACTGTGGTCGGTCGATCGCCTGATGGTTCTCTATTTCTCTTCTCTTTCTGGATGGATATTACGAGAGAGTTTTCGGCTTGCAATGGTACAAAGTGGGCTAAAGGCCAGGGGCTATACTTTTATGGATTCTGACGCGGCCGGTAATGCGGTATGGACTTTTCCCGTTATGGTCGCACTTTTCTGCTGGGATACGGTTCCGGGGCTTATGGCTTTGTTGGTTATTTATTGCGCCGCGGCTTTCTTTCTATCTAAAAACAAAGGCATTATTTGCATTGATGCCGATAAGATGTGCTTTATTGGGGTTACGGCGTCCTTGACCGTTCCGCTAACTGAGGGATTGCTCCCGATTCAAGAAGTCGATATTTCCGGGACGGTCGTATTAATTGTTTTCATACTATTGCTTGTTTATTTAATAGCCTCTAACTATTTGGTTGATCGCATTCGAATTTGGCATAGGGAGCGCAAGCGTTAAAGCAGAATATGCTACAGATCTTGATTGACTAATTCTTCGTTATTTCAATTAGGATCTCAGGCTTGTGTGTGTATCTTTGCACGCGAAATGGAGCATCCGTCTTGTTTTTCGCTTGTTTTTGATATACGCGCTAATAAGTAAAATAAGGCTAACACATGATTAAAAGAGTTATTTCTGAGTTAGTCCCAAGTGCACTAGCTGTTCTTGCTTTCTTTGAGCTTGTCTTCCCCAAAGTTGCCGAACGTGCTTTCGATCATGTCCTTAATAGGCGAATGGCGGAATTTAAATGGTAGTGTCGAGAAAGTTGGTGTAGTGCCCGATCCGAAGCGAGTCGGCCCGGCGTCCCAGAATCTGGAATACGGTTGATATCCTATGCCGCCTCGACCCTGTCCGCAAGC
>NZ_JBQHQF010000048.1:0-2227 GCF_052067635.1 Collinsella sp. HCP3S3_E5
TGTTTTTCACAACAACTAAATTTAGGATTTCACGACTAATTTCTTTCGGGTTTCACCGTTTTGCAAAGGTGCCGCACCCTTTCTTCGCTAACTGTCCGATCTTCCCATCATCAAGGCTTCCTCGAACCTTCTGCTCTGCCCGCCGAACTCAACCAGCCGACCATGATGCATGATCCTGTCAATCGTCGCCGTGGCCAGGTGCGCGTCTCCCAGCACAGTGCCCCATTTGCCGAACTCTATGTTGGTTGTGACGATCATGCTCCTCGTCTCGTACGTTGCCGACATCACCTGGTAGAGCAGCCGAGCGCCCTCGATGTCTATCGGGATGTAGCCGTACTCGTCGATTATCAGCAGGTCCGCCTTGGCTATGTCGCGAAGCACCTGCTCGAGCCTGTTGTCGGCGACGGCCGCCTTCAGCATCAGCACCAGCGACGCGGTCTCGAAGTACCTGACCTTGTAGCCCCGCTCGGCCGCCAGCACGCCCAGTGCGATCGACAGGTGGGTCTTTCCGCGTCCGCATCCTCCGTAGAACACGAAGTCCTGGGCCTGCCGGACAAACTCCAATGACACCAGGTCATCGACGGTGTAGCCGTCTGGGAAGGACACCTCGCCGAAGTCGAAGTCCGCGACCGACTTCACGGCCGGGAATTTGGCCTGCCTCATGAGCCTTGCCTTCCTGTTCTCCTCCCTGGTGGCGTTCTCGCTCCTGATCAGCTCGCATGCAGCCACCAGCTGGCCTCGCGTGGCATCCTTGGAAAACGCCGCGATCGTCGACTTGGTGAAGTACATGGTCCTGGCCAGCGCGGCGAACTCCGCCTCGATCTGGCCCCTCGTCATCTGCTCGATGTCCATGGCTAGGCCTCCTTTGCGAAGACGGCGTCGTACATCCCGAGGTCGGGGCTGTCGTCGTATGCGATGGACCCTTGGCCGTTCGCCGTGCATGCGGCAGCCAATGCGACGTCAGCGCGGCTGGGGACGCCGCCGTCGGCGCCGAGCGCGGCCATCGCCGCTACCGCGGCCTCGTAGCCCGCATCCGCGCTGACGTCGCGAAGCATCCTGAGCATCGTGCCCCTGTCGGCCCTGCCCATGGAATCCATCGACCTGGCCAGCGATTTCGGCAAGGTCGCCCTGACGGCGCTGTTCTGCCATCCGCCCGGCTTCCTGCAAAGGAGCGCCAGCTGCGACATGGGGTCGCTGGCCTTGGTGGGCGCATCCCCGTATGCTCGGTCGAAGGCGGCGATCTGCGTGCCCTCGCCGTCGTAGAAGGCTACCCGGAATGCGCCCAGCTCGACGATCACCCTCTCCTCGCCGTGGTCCGGCCCGAGCGGGTAGCGGTGTCTGCCGTCGAGGCACGCGTCGCCGTACTTGTCGGTCTTGGCCGTGACTATCTTCGCGACGCGGAAGGGCTTCGCCGGCAGGTCGGCCATGGCCACGCAGTCCTCCATGAACAGCTGGCGCTCGGGCTCCCCTTTGAGGTAATGGTCCTTGCCGGCGCGATCCAGGCACCTGCCGAGGATCCGCTTGTTGTAGGCGGGCAGGCTGTCGATGCGGGGAACGGGGACGAACAGGTTGCGCCGGATGGCCCCGACGGCATTCTCCACGGAGCCCTTCTCGTGGCCGGAGTTGGGGTTGCAGAAGGAGAAGTCGAACCCGTAGTGGGCGGCGAAGCGCGTGAACGTGTCGGCGGTGCTGACAACCTGGCCGACCCTTCTGCCGACGCCCGTGGCGTTGTCAAACACCAACCGGGTGGGCACGCCCCCGCAGAACTCGAACACGGCCTTCAGGCCCTCGCAGACGCATTCCGACGTCTCGCCCCAGAAGCATTGCGCCAGCGACACGTTGGAGAACGGGAAGGTGACCACCAGGTAGTGCACCTCGCGCATGACGCCCAGCACCCTGAAGTCGCACACGCCGAAGTCGACCTGCCCCTCGCCGGGCGCCCATTCGAGGTTGAGGAACTCGTCTTTGGCGCCTTTGAGCTCGGCTTTGCGCTTCTTGACGTAGGCCTGGACGATTGTGTAGCTGCCGTCGTAGCCGCATTCCGCGACGAGCCGGTCGAATACCCGCTGGGCCGTGTGTCGCTGCTTGGGGCGCCGCTTCCTGTCCTCCGCAAGCCAACGATCTATCGTCGCCTTGAACGGGTCAAGCTTCGAACCGCGCCTCTTCCTGGGCTTGACCTGAGGGGAGAAGTCGTCCATGTCGCGGTATTTGCGCACCGTGGGCTCGG
>NZ_JBQHQF010000049.1:0-2214 GCF_052067635.1 Collinsella sp. HCP3S3_E5
CCTCGCAGTATCCGGTTCTCAAGGTGCACGCCTGCGCCGGTTCCCGGTCCGACCGGGCCGCGCGGCAAGGAGATATATTGCCAGACCGGAGGGGCCCGCGGGGCGGGAATCTGGTTGCACACAGCTCCTACATATTTATTATTCATCGACCAAACGTTAGAGCAAAAGAAGGGGGCCCTTTGCGAGACCCCCTTCCCTTCTTATCGGTAACAGTCTGTTTATCAAGCCCTAGGCCAGCAGCTTGCGGCCAGACTCCTCAATCGCGTCAAGTGCTGCATCAGCCTCGGCGGCATCCGCGCCCTTAGCGAAGATGTACAGCTTGATCTTGGGCTCGGTGCCGGAAGGACGGACAATACCCTTGTTGCCACCCTCAAGATCGAACTCAATGACATTAGCCTTCGGCAGGCCGTTCACGCACGTGTTGTAATCCACAACGGCCTCGATCTTGGAGCCTGCGAGCTCCGCGGGCGGGTTCTCGCGCAGACCAGCCATGATGCCGGCCATCTTTGCCGCACCCTCAGCGCCCGGATAGCTCAGCGAAATCGTCTTGTTGTGATAGTAGCCATACTTCTCGTACAGCTCGTGCATCGCATCGGCAAGGTTCTTGCCCTGGAGCTTGTAATACTGCGCCATCTGGCAAATCAGAAGCGAAGTGCTCACGGCGTCCTTGTCGCGCACGTGGTCGCCGGCCAGATAACCGTAGCTCTCCTCGAAACCGAAGATAAAGCGATCGACTTCACCAGCATCGGAAAGCGAGGTAATGATGTCACCGATGTACTTGAAGCCCGTCAGGCAGCGACGGAGCTCAAAGCCATACTCCTCGGCCAGAGCATCGACCATGGCGGAAGAAACAATGGTAGTAACCGCGACCTTCTTGGTGAGATCCTCGCCGCGGGCGGCACGGGTCTTGCAGATATAGTCGAGCAGCAGAACGCCCATCTCATTGCCGGTCAGCAGCAGATAGTCATCACCATTCTTAACAGCAACGCCAACACGGTCGGCGTCAGGATCGGTTGCAAGCAGCAGATCGGGGTGAACCTGCTCGCACAGGTCGATTCCCTTCTGCATGGCCTGACGGATCTCGGGGTTAGGATACGGGCAGGTCGGGAAATCGCCGTTCGGGTCCTTCTGCTCGGGAACAACCGTGACATCGGTGATGCCGGCGCGCTCGAGCACCGTCGTGACGGGAATGAGGCCAGTGCCGTTGAGCGGAGTGTAGACGAGCTTAAGCGGAGCGCCAGCGATCTCCTCGGCAGAAAGGTTGGTCACGCCGCGCGCGAGAACGGCGTCGTAATAACGCTCGAGGCACGAGTCATCGATCCATTTGACCAGACCCTGCTCAAGAGCCTCATCGAAGTCCATGGACTTCACGCCAGTGAACGTATCGGTCTCGGCAATAGCCTTAGAAATTGCATCGGCGGCCTCGCTAGTGATCTGGCAGCCGTCGGGGCCATAGGCCTTATAGCCGTTATAGGGCGCAGGGTTATGGCTCGCGGTCATGCAAATGCCACCGGAGCACTTAAGGTCGCGGACGGCCCAAGATAGCGTAGGCACCGGGGAAATCTTAGGATACACAAGGGCGGTGACACCATTTGCCGCAAGAATAGCAGCAGTCGTCTTGACGAACAATTCGCCCTTATTGCGGCTATCGCGAGCAATGGCAACCGTCGGATGCTCAAAAGTCGCATTGAGATAGTCGGCGAAGCCCTGCGTTGCACGGCCGACCGTATAGATATTCATACGGTTAGTGCCAGCGCCGATCGTGCCACGCAGGCCAGCGGTGCCGAAGGCAAGATCCTGGAAGAAGGCATCGGTGATGGCATCCTCGTCACCCTGCTCCTTCATCGTGTTGAGCTCGGTCAGCAGCTCATCATCCTTGACATTGGCAATCCAAGTATCAAGCAGCTCGTGAACATCTGCCATGTGCGTCCTTCCGTCACAATCAATAAAACGGCCCGCCTAAAACAGGTCAAGCGCAGCATCACGCTTAAGTAGATAGTAATCCATTGAGTACATGAGACTGTCAAGAGAACGGTGAACGTCTGAATAAGACGGCAGATGATATCGTTGTAAAAATTGTAATTTAGTTAAATTGCCTGAGAAACGAAAAAGGGGGAGGCCGCGAGGCCTCCCCCTTCCCAGTCCAAGCGCACGGCTCGGTGCCGTCCACCGGTCAGCGGCGCCCTGGCCTCCCACGGGCTGGCCCCGCAGTAC
>NZ_JBQHQF010000050.1:0-2149 GCF_052067635.1 Collinsella sp. HCP3S3_E5
CGTCGCCGGGACGGTGCAGGCAGACCTTCCTGAGCTTGCCGATCTCGGAAGGCACGTGCAGACCTTTCGTCATGGCCTCCTACCTTTCTTTCGGGCCCTTGTCAGGGCCGATTCGTTAGCGCCCCTCCGTGTGAGGCGTTATTGCTGACGACATATTTATATCCAAAATCAACCCATACTTCCACCTTGCCCCCGAACGGTTTTTTATAGGGGGTGAACGGCATACACATATACTTCACGCATGGCACACTTCATCTTAATAAAGTGTATTTACGTGCTTAAACGCGTTTTCAATCCAAAAATCAAATGGAACTAAACTTTATTAAACCACCCTCAGATTGCATATTTCGTGCAATGATATGAATAGAATTCGCAATTCTTGCTGTGTCTCAACCATTTTGATTTTTATTCATAAAAAAGTTTGTCCTATTCATTTTTAGCAAACAGATTACCGTTTACCAGACGTTGGATACCGTTCACCGGAAGCTTAGTATAAGGCCCGTCGAATACCCGATCGATCTTGCGTCTCCATTTGTAACAACTTGACTTTTCCGGCGGCAAAGACATGCAGACCCGCTCCCCAAAAGGGGCGGGTCTGCATTCGGTACACCTAGGGCCAAGTAAGGTTTAGGCCTTCGAGGGCCTCAAGGGATTAGCGATCGAACTCGGCCAGTGCATCGCCCAGAAGCCTCAAGCCCTTGCGAAGAACATTTTCGCTCGCGCAGTAGCCCAGGCGTGCGCCGCAGGGAAGCTCAAAACGGCTGCCGGGCACCAGCAGCACTCCCCTCTCGGACAACAGACGCTTGCAGAACTCCTCGTCGTCCTCGGGAATATCAAGCTGGATAAACGAGGTAGACACGCCCTGCGGGGCCGTCCAGGAAACGCGATGTTGCGTATCGATCCAAGCCTGCGCGATATCGCGATTGCCAGACACGATCTTGCGGTTGCGCTCGAGAATCTTGTCCTTGTGCTCAAGCACATAGGTCGCCAGGGCATCGTTGAACACGCCGCCGCAGATCATAGTGTAATCGCGATAGGTACGGATGCGATTGGACACCTCTTCGTCGGTCACGACCCAACCCACGCGGGCTGCAGGCGTCGAATAGGTCTTAGATACCGAGTTGGTGACAATGGCCTTCTCATACACGTCGGCCATCGACATAAAGGACTCGGTGTTCTCGAGCGGCAGATATACCTCGTCACACAGCACGTAGGCGCCCACTGAACGGGCAATCTCGGCAATCTGACCGAGCGTATCGGCATCAAGCACCGTACCAATGGGGTTCGAT
This sequence comes from Collinsella sp. HCP3S3_E5, assembly GCF_052067635.1. Taxonomy (NCBI): domain Bacteria; kingdom Bacillati; phylum Actinomycetota; class Coriobacteriia; order Coriobacteriales; family Coriobacteriaceae; genus Collinsella; species Collinsella sp. HCP3S3_E5. The sequence goes on from NZ_JBQHQF010000050.1 coordinate 1,290, forward strand.
GCGTTATTGATGCAGATGAGTTTCGTGTTGGGGCGAACGAGGCGCTTGAGTTCCTCGATATCGGGTTTCCAGCCAAGCTCCTCGCGAAGCTCCCAATACTCGACCTCGGCGCCGAGCGAACGCGGAATCTCATAGAGCGGCGCATAGGTAGGCCACTCGGCGATGACATGATCGCCGGGCTCGACCACGGCCATGATGGCGTTGAGGTTGGCACCCGTGCAGCCGTTGGTCTGCAGAATGTGATCGGGATTGACCTCGCGACGATAGAGCTTGGCGACTTCAGCCTTAAACTCCGGTGAACCCTCGATCCAGCCGTAGTTCATCTTCTCGCGATCCAGGCGCTCGTAGAAGGTAGCGCCGTCCTGCTCGTCGAGCGCGCGCAGCTCTCCCATGGTAAGCGACGAGATCGTCGACTGGGCGATATCCCACGTGGCGCTCTTCTCCCAAACGTTGAGCCATTCCTCAACGCCGATTGTCTTGATATCCATGGCTAGGCTCCAATCGCTAGAACACGGGGATGATGCCGGCGAAGGTCATGGGAATGGAGATGATGCCCAAAAGGCAAAGAAGCCGACACCGTTGGGGGGTATCAACGTGACTGCCCCTAGTCATATGGGCCGCCTTATCTGATGTTAATTAAGCTTCATTAAACAAGAATGGGGCGGTGCGAAAGATCCGCACCGCCCCAATGGGAGACATCTAATGGCAGCTAGATGTTTGTTTTAAGACCTGTACGGGTCTTTGAAAACCTTAGAGGTCCTCGCGCCAGAAGGGCATGCTCATGCAGCGCGGGCCGCCACGGCCGCGGGAGAGCTCGGCGGAGGGCACGACGAGAAGGTCCAGGCCCTCCTTGTACAGCA
>NZ_JBQHQF010000051.1:0-1981 GCF_052067635.1 Collinsella sp. HCP3S3_E5
AAGCAAACAGGCCTGTGGCCTGTTTGTAGCGGAGCGTGGCGAGGGCGCCATGCGCCCGAAGCCCGGGGCTTCGCGAAGCGAAGGCCCTTCGAGTCTCGCCTCGGGCACCATGCATGCAAAAGAGCGTTCGAGGGGGGTTAAGGCCCCCTTTTTCGTGTACGTAATGTGATAACGAGCGGTACGTGTTATTATCGCCAAGGCGTTGTTTCCGCAATGCCCTAAAGAGGAACCCGAGGGTTCCCACCTTTTGGCGCCAATGAGCAGCTGACTGGTCATACAACTTAGATTCTCTTCCTCATATCGAGGATGTCTATGTGTACGACCTGGTTGCAAAAAAGCGCCGGGTTATTTTTTTATGAATGGAGGTAGGGAAAATAGCTAAGTCTGATGACACCCGCATCAACGACGAGATCACTGCATCTTCGTGCCGTTTGATTGGCGTCGATGGCTCTCAGCTCGGCCTGTTCGCCATCCGCGATGCCCAGCGCGTCGCCGACGATCAGGGTCTCGACCTTGTCGAGATCGCTCCCAACGCGGAGCCGCCGGTCTGCAAGGTCATGGACTACGGTAAGTTCAAGTACCAGCAGGCCATGAAGGCCAAGGCTGCTCGTAAGAACCAGTCCAAGGTCGAGGTTAAGGAAATGAAGTTCCGACCCAAGATCGACGTTGGCGACTACGAGACCAAGAAGGGCCACGTTCTGCGTTTCCTCAAGAAGGGCGCACGCGTTAAGATCACCATCATGTTCCGCGGCCGTGAGATGGCTCACCCGGAGCAGGGTCTTAACGTTCTCGAGCGTCTCGCCGAGGATCTTAAGCCTTACGCTACGGTCGAGTCCAAGCCTAAGATGGAAGGCCGTAACATGCTTATGCTGCTCGCCCCGATTAAGGGCGCCTTTGATGAGGATAAAGCGGCAAGTGATACTAAGTAACTAGTGTTCTGTAACCGATTAAGGAGTATTTCATGCCTAAGATGAAGTCCCACAGCGGCACCAAGAAGCGTTTCCGCAAGACTGGTACCGGCAAGCTTATGCGCGCCAAGGCTTTCAAGAGCCACATCCTGAGCAAGAAGTCCACCAAGCGCAAGCGTGGCTTCCGTCAGGAGACCGAGATCGCCGCTGCCGACCGCAAGGTCATCAAGTCGCGTCTCGCCTAAGTTAGCGTTCCCGTTTTTCGTTTAACCGTCTAGGAGTTGATAGAACATGGCACGTATCAAGCGCGCTGTTGCCGCCAAGAAGAAGCGCCGTACCGTTATGCACCGTGCGAAGGGTTACTACGGTGCCGCTTCGCGTACTTACAAGCATGCTAAAGAGCAGGTCCAGCACTCTCTGCAGTATCAGTACCGTGACCGCCGCAATAAGAAGCGCGAGATTCGCTCTCTCTGGATCACCCGTATCAACGCTGCTGCTCGCCTGAACGACATCTCTTACTCTCAGTTCATGCACGGCCTGAAGGTCGCCGGTATCGAGCTCGACCGCAAGGTCCTGGCTCAGATGGCTTACGAGGACATCGAGTCTTTCAACGAGCTGGCTACCATCGCCAAGAAGGCTCTCGAGGCCTAATTGATTCTCTTGAATCGCTAGGGGAGTGTCTCGCTGTGCGCGGCGCTCCCTCTTTTTATCTAAGGCGCTGGTTTATATAGCAAAAGCGCGGGTAGATAGACACTTACAGGTGACCGATTTTTATATATCTCTTAACCGAAGGGTCATCATCTGATACGTGCAGTATTTCTGCACCAGCCTTTCTATTACTTATATAGAAAGCGATATATTGTGTAGGACTTATGAAGAGTGGAATTGACGTCCCACATCGCTTCGCGGTCTGGCAATATATCTCCTTGCCGCGCGGCCCGGTCGGACCGGATGGACCGCGGGGCGTGCACCTTGAGAACCGGATACTGCGAGGATGGACACACCAGATGTGTCGCATCCGGGCAGACATCGAACCATTTGAAATGGTCTGACTTGGATTCGTTTTTCGCAAG
>NZ_JBQHQF010000052.1:0-1896 GCF_052067635.1 Collinsella sp. HCP3S3_E5
AACCTGCAGCTCTCGATGCCCCCGCGTCCGATCTCCTCCGGCACCTTTACCCTCGACCAGTCGTACCCTTCGAAGGTCTTGGGGACCGGGAACTTGGCCCGTTTCAGCAGCCGCCCCCTCCTGCTCTCCTCTCTCCAGGAGAGCTCCTCCTCGAACATGCCTGCCAAGAACCTGAGCTCTGCGGCCGTCGACTCCGACGCGTACTTCTCCGCAGTGTGGTTGGATAGCATCACGGCCCTGAACCCTCTTCTCACCGCGCTCTCCAGGTCGCCTCGCGCGCTCATGCGGCGTCACCTCCGAGCATCCTGTCGTAGACAGTGAGATCCGGGCCGACGTCGGGCTCCGTCCCAAGGCCGAACCCGCCCATCCTCGCGAGCATCATCTCCACGTCGGAGGGCCTGGCTCTCCCCGTTGAGGCCAGCACCTCGGAGATAGCGGCGCCGACGTCCTCGACCGAGCTCTCCCTGCACCACCTGCGCATGCACACGATCAGGTCCTTTCTGGCAGCCGACTCCAGCGCGTCCACATGGGCCCTCACGTCTGCGGGCATGGCGGCCCTGACCGCCGAGTTGCGCCATGCGCCGGGCTTCCTCACCAGCAACGCCAGCTGGGACACGGCCTCCGGCCCGTTCTTCGCGGCCCCGAACCTCCTCGCGTGCTCCGCCACGATCTCGCCCGCGGCGTCCGCGAACGCGACGGTGTGGGCGCCGTACACGGCGGTGACGGTGCCGGAAGCCTGCCTGTGGCCCACATGGTAGCGGTGGCCGCCGTCGACGGTGGCGTCGCCGCGCTTGTCCACCGACACGCCGGTGACGAATCGCATGCAGCTGAAGGGCTTGGCGGGCAGGGGCGGCATCGCCGACCTGTCCCTCTCGAACAGCTCCGACCATGTCAGCCCCTTCTCGTAGTGGCGGTTCGAACCCGAGCCCGAGCAGCGGCTGAGCAGCTCCGCGTTGAACAGCTCGATGTCGTCGACGCTGGGCGCAGGCGTGAACAGATGCTGGCGACACCAGTAGACCTTTCGCTCCACATTGCCCTTCTCGTTGCCGGCGCGGGGGTTGGCGTAGGTCGCCTCGAACCCGTAATGGGCCTTCATCCGGCGGAAGAGGTCCGCCTCGGTCACGCTTTGCCCGCGGCGCCTGCCGGCGCCCGTGGCGTTGTCGAAGACGATGCGGGTGGGAACGCAGCCGATGTGCTCGAAGATGTCGCGGAGGCCCTGGCACACGCACTCGCTGGTCTCGCCCGCGAAGAGCTGGCAGAAGCCCATGTTGGAGAAGGGGAAGCTGAGCACCAGGAAGTGCATCCTCACGCGCTCTCCCCCGGCCAGCACGTCGACGTCGCCGAAGTCGGCCTGCGCCTCCCCCGGCGCCCAGACAAGCTCCATATAGCAGTCGGACGCCGCGGATATCTCGGCCTTGCGCCTCCTCACGTAGTTCTTGACGGTTCCGTAGCCGCCGTCGTAGGCGGTCTCGTCCAGCAAGCGCTCGTATATGCGCTTTGCGCTGTGTCGCTGCTTGCGCCATACGCGCTGGTCGCCGAGCAGGATCTCGTCGACGAAGGGCTTGTAAGGGTCAAGGATCGACGGGCGCGATTGCAGGCTCGGGGCCTGCGGCGAGAAATCGTCCATCGCGATGTACTTGCGGATCGTCGGTTGGGATATCCCCGTCCTGCGCTGTATCTCCGCATTGGAGAGGCCCCTTCTCGACATCTCTCGTATACTTTCGATCATTGGCATGCTGATCATCCTTCCTGCCTCCTGTGCAATTGTCAGTTGGTAGCTGCAATTGCAACGGTAGGCCTAGCTGGTCGGCATGCCTTTGCCTTTTCTGAAATTTTTCGTTTCCGTAGATGAAAAGAATGGGTGCCGCACTAGCAACAATCAGATTGCCCTAAACA
>NZ_JBQHQF010000054.1:0-1018 GCF_052067635.1 Collinsella sp. HCP3S3_E5
GCCCCAGGATGCGATGAGCCGACATCGAGGTGCCAAACCTTGCCGTCGATGTGGACTCTTGGGCAAGATCAGCCTGTTATCCCCGGAGTACCTTTTATCCGTTGAGCGACGGCCCACCCACTCGGGGCCGCCGGATCACTAGAGCCTGCTTTCGCACCTGCTCGGCTCGTGGGCCTCGCAGTCAAGCCCGCTTGTACTCTTGCATTCAAAAGGACGGTTGCCGACCGTCCCGAGCGGACCTTCGCGCGCCTCCGTTACCCTTTAGGAGGCGACCGCCCCAGTCAAACTGCCCGCCTGGCACGGTCCCCGAGCCGGTTGACGGCCTCGGGTTAGGACGCCGGTCGCGCGAGGGCAGTATTCCAAGGGCGGCTCCCCGGGGGCTGGCGCCTCCGGATCTTCGCCTCCTGCCTATCCTCTACACGCGGGACCAGCGGCCAATGCCAAGCTGCAGTGAAGGTTCACGGGGTCTTTCCGTCCTTCCGCGGGTAAGTCGCATCTTCACGACCAGTGCAATTTCACCGGGTCCATGGTCGAGACAGCGCCCAAGTCGTTGCGCCTTTCGTGCAGGTCGGAACTTACCCGACAAGGAATTTCGCTACCTTAGGACCGTTATAGTTACGGCCGCCGTTTACCGGGGCTTGGCTTCGGGGCTTCGCCGAGACGGCTAACTCCTCCGCGTGACCTTCCGGCACCGGGCAGGCGTCAGACCCTATACGTCGCCTTGCGGCTTCTGCAGAGTCCTGTGTTTTTGGTAAACAGTCGCTTGGGCCTCTCCACTGCGGCCCGCCTCCGCTCCCGGAGCAAGTCCGTTCACGTACGCGCGGGCACCCCTTCTCCCGAAGTTACGGGGCCATTGTGCCGAGTTCCTTGACCATGGTTGACCCGATCGCCTCGGTATGTTCTACCCACCCACCTGTGTCGGTTTGCGGTACGGGCGCGCACGCGCCTGCCTAGGGGTTTTTCTAGGGACCTCGGGCTCACTCGCTTCGCTTAAGTGCTTCGTCCGGAGCCTCGCCCT
>NZ_JBQHQF010000055.1:0-989 GCF_052067635.1 Collinsella sp. HCP3S3_E5
CGAGTTCACCGACCAGTACATCGCCGAGGCCGGCATCCGCGGGAAGCACATGCCGCAGATCGTCCGCGAGAAGCTGGACTCCATCGAGGACAACCTCGAGTTCGTCAAGAAGACCATGGCCGGCATGACCAAGGCCGAGATCGAGATGCCCCTCACGGCCTCCACGACCCTCGACTCCCTGGTCAACTCCGAGTCCGAGTCCGACCTGATCATCGACCCGATGCCCAACCTCTACTTCACCCGCGACCCGTTCGCGGTCGTCGGCGAGGGCGTCAACCTCAACCGCATGTACTCGGTCACCCGCAACCGCGAGACCCTGTACGGCAAGTACGTCTTCAAGTACCACCCCGACTACAAGGACGTCTCCCTGTACTTCCGCCGCGACTGCCAGTTCCACACCGAGGGCGGCGACGTGCTGAACATCAACGAGAAGACCCTCGCCGTCGGCATCTCCCAGCGCACCCAGGCCGCCGCTATCGACGTCATGGCCCAGAACATCTTCTGGAACTCCGACTCCAAGGTCGAGCGCATCCTGGCCTTCGACATCCCGGTCTCGCGCGCCTTCATGCACCTCGACACGGTCTTCACCCAGATCGACGTCGATAAGTTCACGATCCACCCCGCCATCATGGGCACCCTGCGCGTCTACGAGCTGACCGCCGGCAAGAACCCGGGCGACGTGAACATCCGCCTGATCGAGGACACCCTCGAGCACGTCCTGGAGGACGCCACCGGCGTCGACCAGGTCAAGCTGATCCCCTGCGGCGGCGGCGACCCGATCGCGGCCTCCCGCGAGCAGTGGAACGACGGCTCCAACACCCTGTGCGTCGAGCCCGGCAAGATCTGCGTCTACGCCCGCAACACCGTCACCAACGACGTGCTGTACAAGGAGGGCCTGGACCTTCTCGTCGTGCCCTCCGCCGAGCTCTCCCGCGGCCGTGGCGGCCCGCGCTGCATGAGCATGCCCTTCTGGCGCGAGGACCTCTAAG
>NZ_JBQHQF010000056.1:0-899 GCF_052067635.1 Collinsella sp. HCP3S3_E5
GGTGCCCTACGTCTGGCTCGACGCGACCTACGTCAAGTGCCGCCGCGAGGGGCGCGTCGCCTCCACCGCCGTGGTCACCGCCATCGGCTGCGATGCGGGCGGCTGGAGGCGCGTCCTCGGTGTCGACGTGGTTGACACCGAGTCTTACGACTCGTGGCTCGCCTTCCTGCGGGCTATCCGCTCGCGCGGGGCGGCGGGCGTGCGGCTCGTCGTCTCGGACGCCCACCCGGGGCTCGTCCGGGCGCTCGGCGAGGTCTTCCAGGGCGCCGCGTGGCAGCGCTGCGCGGTCCACCTCATGCGCGACTGCATGCGCGAGGCCGGCTCCTGGCAGCTCAGGCGCCGCGTGGGCAGGATCGTGTCGCAGGTGTTCCGCGGGCGCGACGCCGCCACCGTGACGGCCATGTACCACGCGGCGTGCGACATGCTGGCGGGGTGCTGCCCCAGGGCGGCGGCGGTGCTGGAGGAGGCCGAGCCCGACGCGCTGGCCTACCTCGACTTCCCGCCGACCCACTGGAAGCGCCTGCGCACCAACAACGTGCAGGAGAGGACCAACCGGGAGATAAAGCGCAGGTCGCGCGTCGTGCAGGTGTTCCCCTCCACGGGCTCGCTGGTGCGGCTCGCGGGCGCGGTCATGTGCGAGCAGGACGAGATATGGCAGGAGTCCAGGTACTTCTCGGAGGCGAGGATGAACGAGCTCTACGACGACGGTCGCACCCGGGGGACCGACGGTCCCGTCGATTGGGCGCGGCTCGAGGCGGAGGCAAGGAAGATGCTCGAGTCCGGCCTCGAGCTTGCGGACAGGGTCGAGGCGGCATAGGATATCAACCGTATTCCAGATTCTGGGACGCCGGGCCGACTCGCTTCGGATCGGGCACTACACCAACTTTCTCGACACTACC
>NZ_JBQHQF010000057.1:0-848 GCF_052067635.1 Collinsella sp. HCP3S3_E5
AGGCCGTCAGGGTGTCGATTCCCTTGATGCAGGAGAGCGCCTCGACGGCCGGGCGCCACCGGTCGGTCCGGGCGAGGGCGAGCACCTTCTTCTCGAGCTGCCGGCGGTCCGACTCCGCGCACCTCGCGGCCGTGACGTAGTACTCGAGCACGTCGCGCTGGGGCCCCTCGAGCCTGATCCCGGATATCCACCTCCAGTGGGCGCGCGTCCAGGATCCCTTCCTCGTCCCGTCGGCGTTGCGCTCGTCCCAGACGTGGCCCAGCCTGATCAGGAACATGTTGAGGCGCTGCCTGGCGCGGCGGTACTCCGCCGTGGCGTCGTCGAGGGCGCGGTCGAGGTCCCGGGCGGCCTCGACGGCCGCATCGGGCAGCGGGACCTCCACGATGTTGTGGGTGGCGAGCATGCGGGCGATGAACTCGGCGTCGCGCCGGTCGTTCTTGCGGCGCGCGTCCGCCGCCGGCCTCTGCATCTTGGAGACGGCGGCCACGGCGCAGTCGAGGCCGAGCGCGCGCAGCTCGCGCGCCATGTGGAAGCCGGTGGGGCCGCTCTCGTAGCAGGCCCTGGGCTCCTCGAACCCGAGGGCCCACTCCGCGATCTCGGCGGCGTCCGTCCCGAAGTCACGGTGCACCACCTCGCCGGTGAAGGGGTTGAACGCCGCGGCGGCGACCGATCGCGCGTGGACGTCCAGGCCGATGGAGGTAACATGGGGCATGGGAAGCCTCCTCCCCGCAGGTGCGGTAAGGGCTACCGCACGGGCCGATACTCAAAGCCCATTGTGGCATCCCGAGCCCGCGAAAAGAAGCTGCGCCGCGGGGGAGGCGACCCAAATGGCTTTCTCATATCGTCTT
>NZ_JBQHQF010000058.1:0-749 GCF_052067635.1 Collinsella sp. HCP3S3_E5
AGATGTGTATAAGAGACAGGGCGAGCGCCTGTCGGGGTCGGCGCTCTCCGTCTCCGGCTCGCCGGCGGGCTCGTCGTCCTCCGGCGGGGTCCTGACGCTCGGCTCCGAGGGCGGCCCCGTGCTGGGCTCCGTCGCCGCCGTCGTCGACAACCTCGAGTCCGACGGGTCGGTCTGCTACCGCGGCCTCCTGCTCGGCTCCGGCTGGCAGGGGGAGTCCAGCTCCGACGGGGCGCAGCTAGGCGCCTCGGGCGGCGGGTTCCAGCTCAAGGCCGTCCGCTTCGGGCTGTCCGGAGGCCTCGCCGAGCGCTACGACGTCTGGTACCGCTCCTGCGACTCCGCGCGCGGCTGGACCGGCTGGGCGAGCTCCGGCGAGCCCTCCGGCGTCGAGTCGGGCGCCTCGGGCCTCACCGCAGTCCAGGTCGCCCTCGTCGCGAAGGGCGCCGCCGCCCCCGGCCCGACCGAGGGGGCCTTCGTCTCCGGTTCCGCCTCCGGCCCGGCGCTCGTCCTGCAGGGCCATGTCGCCGAGCGCGGCTGGCTGCAGGCGGTGGGCGGCGGCGAGGACGTCGGCACGACCGGCAGGGGCCTCGCGCTCCAGGCGGTGCGCGCCTCCCTCGAGGGGGCGGGCGAGGGGAGCTCCGTCTGTTTGTGTCAAGCTCGGGCTTTCAATTGAGGCAGCGGTTCTTTTCACACGTGGCAAGGAAAGGTTTCAGGTTTGGCAAAGGCGTGCCTCTTTCTCTCTTTGGCTTTGC
>NZ_JBQHQF010000059.1:0-787 GCF_052067635.1 Collinsella sp. HCP3S3_E5
GGTGCTCCGACTGCTCGTGGGCGCACGGTTTCAGGTACTGTTTCACTCCCCTCCCGGGGTGCTTTTCACCTTTCCCTCACGGTACTGGTGCGCTATCGGTCACAGGGTAGTACTCAGGCTTGGATGGTGGTCCACCCAGGTTCGGACCGGGTTTCACGTGCCCGGCCCTACTCAGGGACCGCGTCGCGCCGTCCGGTCTGGGTTCGCGTACGGGGCTGTCACCCGCTGCGGCCGGCCCTCCCATGCCGTTCCGCTCCCCAGCCGGACCTGCGCCCGGGGGCGGCAGCCCCCGGATGCGCGGCCCTGCAACCCCGCCGGCGGAACCCCTGCCGGGTACGCCCGCTCGACGGTTTGGCCATCGGTCCCCTTTCGCTCGCCGCTACTCGGGGAGTCTCGAGATTGATTTCCTCTCCTCCGGGTACTTAGATGTTTCAGTTCCCCGGGTTGTCCTCCCCGGCCCTATGCGTTCAGGCCGGGGATATCCGTACTGCTACGGATGGGTTCGCCCATTCGGAGACCCCCGGGTCGAAGGATGTGTGCTCCTCGCCGGGGATTATCGCAGCTTGCCGCGTCCTTCATCGGCTCCCTGTGCCAAGGCATCCGCCGTGCGCCCGTGGTATCTTGCGGGACCGCTCCGGGCCCGCGGGATATCCACGTGTCGCTAATATAAATTAATCGATATCATGAATAGCGCTCTCATGTCGCAATTCGGGTATCTCATACCGCGGCACAGCGTGTTCCACTGTGCTCGCGATCAGATGCTCCTCACTCATCAATGAGTGAATTC
>NZ_JBQHQF010000060.1:0-749 GCF_052067635.1 Collinsella sp. HCP3S3_E5
ACGGCCTTCAGGCTCGCAGCCGAGGCGGGCTCCTTCACGAGGTTCCGGACGGCCCCGGCCTTCGCGAGCTGGTGCGGGCTGGTCCCGTCGGAGCGCTCGAGCGGCGAGACCGAGCGGCGCGGCGGGATAACCAAGACGGGCAACCGGCTCGCCAGGACGGCGCTGGTGGAGTCGGCGTGGCACTACCTGACGTGCACGCCCCGCCCGAAGGCCCCGGCGCCCGGCGCGGACGTCCCCGCGGCGATCCGGGCGCGCGCCGACGACTGCACCGCCAGGCTCTGCCGTCGCCGCGAGGCGCTGGCGGCGGCGGGCAAGAGCCCGTGCAAGGCAAACGCCGCCGTCGCGCGCGAGCTCGCCTGCTGGGTCTGGGAGATCGGGCGCCGGGCGGAGGGGACCCTCGGCTGACCCCGTCGGACAACAAGCCTCCCGCCGGGAGGGCCCGCGCCTCGACGCATCGCCGGCGCGCGTTCACGACCCTTTTTTGGGCAGCCCAAGGCAAGGGCCGCGCCCGTGAACAAGACTGGTTTCGGACGAGCGCGCCGGACGGAGAATCGAAATGCGGTGGGGTGCGCGGACATACCGGGCTGACCGCCGGCAGCGCGCCCGCAAGAGCCCGCGGATATTAGCTTGCCAGGCAAGCGTCGACTAAACGTGCAGCGTGCGCGGGCCCTCCCGACGGGAAACGAAAAAGCCCGGTTTAAAACCGGGCTCGAACAAACACGCCTATTGACAATGGCTTTCTCATATTA
>NZ_JBQHQF010000061.1:0-707 GCF_052067635.1 Collinsella sp. HCP3S3_E5
CGCCCGGTCCCGTTCCGAACCCGGAAGCTAAGCCCCATCGCGCCGAGAGTACTGCGGGGCCAGCCCGTGGGAGGCCAGGGCGCCGCTGACCGGTGGACGGCACCGAGCCGTCATCGAGAATCGAGAAGGGGGAGGCCTCGCGGTCTCCCCCTTTTTTGCGTTTGTATTGATCCGTGGCTCTAGATAGTTGATTTCTTTATTCTGAAGTTGCAATAGCATATGAAGTGGGTTGATTCTTTTCGAGGCCTGTTTTTGGGACTCGTTCTTTACAGTCCGCACTTAGGAACGCTCCTTTGGCTGGTTGCGTATTTCCTAGATGGATCTGCCAATTTAGATTACAAATCAATCTTTTCTCGCGTTTCACGTCTTTCGGCTAGGATTGCACACTAATGGGGCTCCAGCGCTGTCTGGCGGGGTCCTTTGTCGCGTAAAGGCTTTATAAGGGGAACCGTCGCAATCTATCTCCTAGGTGCTATTTAATTCTGGTTTGGGTCTATAACCGATACGTATACATCGGACAGCATGAACACCGAGGTCATACGGTCTGTCTGAGATATACGATCGTCGATTAGACCCTGTCGGATTCCAGGGCCCTCTGGTTCATTTGTGAACAAAATATGGAGTGCTGGATTCCCGCCCCGCGGGCCCCTCCGGTCTGGCAATATATCTCCTTGCCGCGCGGCCCGGTCGGACCGGGAACCGGCGCA
>NZ_JBQHQF010000062.1:0-672 GCF_052067635.1 Collinsella sp. HCP3S3_E5
CTCCTCATCCACCTGGGGACCAGGCCCTCCTCGCGCATGATGCGGAGGACGACCTTCTCCGAGGCGCGCACGGGCTCGTCGAGCTCGCGCAGGCGCGCCGTCACGAAGCGGTACCCCCGCGCCCCCTCGCCGTCCTCGGTGAAGATCCTGCGCACGAGCGCGCGCAGGGGCGCGCGCCGGTCGGGCCTCGCGATCGCGCGGCGCTGGTACTCATAGGAGCTCTTTGATATCCCCAAGGAACTCGTGAGTTCTCTCAAGGACCACTTCCCGCACGGCCTCAGGCGGTCTATCACCAGGGTCTTCTCCCTGTTCGACATCCCGTCGAGGCTCTCGGCTTTTAAAACGTCCTGCACCGCCCTCAGCACCGCGTTCTCGAGCCTGAGCCGCTCGATCAGGGCGTCCTTGTCCTCCGGGTCGATGTCGGGGTAGTCGGGGCCGTCCCCGACGAGTCGCGGCAGGTCCATTCCTCCACCGGCCCTTCCCGCGGGCTTGCGCACGTCCCTGATCCAGCGCCAGACGGACGTCTTGCCGGGCCCGCCGAGTATCTCGGTTATCTCCATGACGGTGAGCCCGGCGCCGCGAAGCGCCCTGGCCCTCTCCACCATTCTCCTACTGTATGCCATGCGGACTCCGTTCCGGACCTCAACGGTCCAACTTTTTGTCCGCAGTCCC
>NZ_JBQHQF010000063.1:0-637 GCF_052067635.1 Collinsella sp. HCP3S3_E5
GTCCCAAGGGTACGGCTGTTCGCCGTTTAAAGCGGTACGCGAGCTGGGTTCAGAACGTCGTGAGACAGTTCGGTCCCTATCCTCCGTGGGCGCAGGAGAATCGATGGAGGCTGCCCCCAGTACGAGAGGACCGGGGTGGACGCACCTCCGGTGAACCGGTTGTCGACCAACGGCACGGCCGGGTAGCCGCGTGCGGCGCGGATAACCGCTGAAGGCATCTAAGCGGGAAGCCGTTCCAGGGATTAGTTCTCCTTCCGGTAAGGGCCCAGGTAGACTACCTGGTCGATAGACGGCAGGTGCAAGGGCGGCGACGCCCTCAGCCGAGCCGCACTAATCGCCCGAGCTCTTCCGGAACCGCACCTCGCGGCCCGCGGGACCCAGCGCTTGCGCGCGGTCCGGGCACGAGGATGCCCCCGAGTCACCTCCCCTATGCGCCATGCGGCCCCCAGGGCACGTGAGAGAGACACCGGACACCGAAGATACGGTGGGCGCCGCCCACCGGTCAGCGGCCAGAGCATGGGGGGCACGCCCGGTCCCGTTCCGAACCCGGAAGCTAAGCCCCATCGCGCCGAGAGTACTGCGGGGCCAGCCCGTGGGAGGCCAGGGCGCCGCTGACCGGTGGACGGCACCGAGCCGT
>NZ_JBQHQF010000064.1:0-635 GCF_052067635.1 Collinsella sp. HCP3S3_E5
CCGCTGATGCCTCCGAGCCGCACGGAGTCGCCACTCGACCTCTGACTCGGCGCGAGACCGAAATAGGCCGTGACCTGCCTTCCGGAACGGAACCTCGTGAAGTCGCCGACCTCGGCCGAGAAGGCCGCGGCCAGCGCGAAGGCGCAGCCCTTGATCGACTGGAGGGCGGCCACCTCCGCGGCGATCGGGCTGGCATCCACGGCGGCCCTGTACTCGGAGAGCAGGTCCGCCCGGGCCTCCGCCGCGGCCTCGACCTCGTTCCTCAGGGCGGCGAGCGTCCGAACCCCGCCATCGTCCTCCGGCCTGACCTTGTCGAGCCACCTCAGGAAGTCGTAGGTCCAGTACTTCCTCGGGTTGCCGGCGGGCGTGGTGCCGCCGTAGACGAACCCCCGCTTTGCGAGGAAGGCGAGCAGCCGCTGCTTGGCGGTCGCCAGGCGCGCGGTCGCCCCGTCGTAGGCGCCGGCGAGGTCCCTGATGCCTTCGACCTCGGGGGAGGGGACCCATACGGGGGAGATGTCGTGGGCGAGTATCGCCTTGGCCATCCTGGCGGCGTCGTTCCTGTCGTTCTTGGAGGCCGAGTCGGCGGCCGACCTGGGGATCTTCGAGACCGCGGCGACGACGCACTCGACGCCGAG
>NZ_JBQHQF010000065.1:0-627 GCF_052067635.1 Collinsella sp. HCP3S3_E5
GGCCAGGCTGGAGGCGATAAGGGACTGCCTGCGCCGGGGGCTGTCGCCCGAGCAGATGGCGGCGCGCAACGGCGGCCCGGTGGACCTGTCGCCGTCGACCATCTACCGCTGGGTCTCGGCGGGCTACGACGGCATGACCAACATGGAGCTCAGGCGCAAGGTCGGCTACAGGCCGAGGAAGCGCGCCGCGGGCCGGGCGGCGACCCGCCACTCCGCCCGCAGGTCGCATGCCGCGTTCCTCGCCCTCGGGGAGGACGCGTGCGCCGCGGCCTGGGAGATGGACACCGTCGAGGGGGCCCGGGAGGACTCCGCCTGCCTGCTCACGCTGCTGCACCGCCCCAGCAGGCTCCAGCTCGCGCTGCCGCTGGAGGAGAAGACCGCCGGGTGCGTCGCGGACGCCCTGGAGGGCGTCCGGGCCATCCTCGGCGCCGACGGGACGCGCCGCGTGTTCCGCGCCGTCCTCACCGACAACGGCGCCGAGTTCTCCGACGAGGCGGCGATCGCGGCGCTGCTCGGCTGTTTTTCACAACAACTAAATTTAGGATTTCACGACTAATTTCTTTCGGGTTTCACCGTTTTGCAAAGGTGCCGCACCCTTTCTTCGCTAACTGTCCGATCTTCCCATCA
>NZ_JBQHQF010000066.1:0-618 GCF_052067635.1 Collinsella sp. HCP3S3_E5
AATCCCGCCGCTTCGGTGTCCAGCTTAGCCCCGTGTATTGTCGGCGCATGTCCACTCGACCAGTGAGCTGTTACGCACTCTTTGAATGCATGGCTGCTTCTAAGCCAACATCCTGGTTGTCTGGGCGGACGCACATCCTTTGCCACTCGGCTGGAACTTGGGGACCTTAGCGGGCGGTCCGGGCTGTTTCCCTCTCGAGCACACAGCTTAGCCCACATGCTCTGACTGCCGCGCTCTGGGCCGCCGGCATTCGGAGTTCGGTTGGATTCGGTAGGCGGCGAAGCCCCCTCGTCCATCCGGTGCTCTACCTCCGGCGGTGAACGCGCGACGCTAGCCCTAAAGCTATTTCGGGGAGAACGAGATATCTCCGGGTTTGATTGGCCTTTCACCCCTATCCGCAGGTCATCGCCGCCGTTTTCAACCGACGTGCGTTCGGCCCTCCACGGGGTCTTACCCCCGCTTCAGCCTGCCCACGGATAGCTCACCCGGCTTCGCGTCCGCGGCGCGGGACTCAAGTCGCCCTGTTAAGGCTCGCTTTCGCTCCGGCTCCCTTTCGGTTAACCTCGCCCCGCGCCAGCGACTCGCTGGCTCATTCTACAAAAGGCACGCCGTCACACC
>NZ_JBQHQF010000067.1:0-611 GCF_052067635.1 Collinsella sp. HCP3S3_E5
CGTCGTCGGTGGAGTACTCCGAGTCCCGCATGGATGCGCTGCTGTCGGTGATGCGTCTGGCTGGCTTGGTGGCTGTGGTGGATCGTGCCGGAGTGCTCCAGGGCGTCCCGGATGCTGGGTCTGGTCAGGTGTGGGAGGCGTCTGCCGCCGATGTGGTGGAGTGGGTGCCGGTGATGGACCGGGACGGGCTCCGCAATGGCTGGGTGGTGACCTCGGAATCTGAGTCTGGCGAGCCGTTGCGGGGGGCCGAGTTCGAGCGCTCCGGGCCGTTGGCGTGGGACGCGTCTGGGTTTGGTCGGGTGCCTGAGTTTCTGCACTCCCCTCTGATGAGGACAAACGCGCAATGCGCGGTAGCTGCGCAGACAATGGCGGCGAAGGCTCGGGCGGCGCGCCGCCAAACCCTCACCGTGACGTGCGCTCCCGACCCGGCGCTGGATGTGCTGGACACGCTGCGGCTGCGGCTGCCGACCAGGACGATCGATGCGCTGATCACAGGCATCAGGATGCCGCTGGTGGATGGTCTGATGCAGCTCACGGCTTCGGCTGGGTGGGGGGTGCTGACTGATGTCTGACCCGCTCGCTGATGCTGTCGTGGATGCCCTGACGCCTGC
>NZ_JBQHQF010000068.1:0-590 GCF_052067635.1 Collinsella sp. HCP3S3_E5
GCTCGGCGAGGGGCCGGGCGAGACGAGGCTGTTCTACTGCGACCCCAGGCGCAGCGACCAGAAGGGCGCCTGCGAGCGCAACCACGTCGAGATCAGGAAGCTGCTGCCCAAGGGCGCCGGAATCAGGTTCGACCGGCTCGCCCCGGCCGACCTGGCGCTGGCCATGTCGCACGTGAACTCCGAGCCCCGCGGCGCGCTCGGCTTCGCGACGCCCGCGCGCGCCTTCAGGGCGATGCTCGGGGAGGACGCGGCGGCGCTGCTGGACGCCTACGGCGTGGGGGACGTGCCGCTCGGCGATCTCGACCTGACGCCGGGGCTCATCGAGAGGGCGCGCGCAGAGAGGGGCGATGCCCCGCTGGCCTAGCCTAGGAGAAAAACGGAATAGACGGACCGACCGTACGGCTGAGTCTGGGAAGAGGTGCCGGGCGGCGGGCGGAGCATGGCCACCGGACCCATCGAAACACATCTCCACCATTCCTTCAACTGGGAAAATGGCGCCCCCGGGGCCCGAGAGGGGCCGCGGGGGCGTTCGGTTAACTGCGGGAGCGAGCCATCAGCTCAATGTGTTCGGCTGAGATCGGAAATCAACC
>NZ_JBQHQF010000069.1:0-584 GCF_052067635.1 Collinsella sp. HCP3S3_E5
CTGCAGGTTCATTGCAGACAAGCAGAACCTCGTCCTGTACGGCGGCGTGGGGAACGGCAAGACCCACATGGCCATAGCGTGCGGAACCGCAGCCTGCGCCATGGGGATGACGGTGATGTTCACGACGATCGCAGACCTCGTCGTGAGGATGACCAAGGCCGAAGCCGAGGGAACCTTGGAGAAGGTGTTCAAAGAGGTCGAGAGGGCCGATCTGGTGATACTGGACGAGCTTGGGTACCTTCCCATAAACCAAGATGGCGCCAAGCTCCTGTACCAGGTGGTGAACAAGTGCTACGAGAGGAGAAGCCTTATCGTGACCACGAATCTTGAGTTCAGCAGGTGGGGAAAGATCCTGACCGACGACCAGATGGCGGCTGCCATGATCGACCGAATCGTCCACTACGGCCACCTGGTCGTGTTCGAGGGGCCGACGAAGAGGATGGAGGCCTCGCCTATGGCCCGAAGGGGCTAAGAGGCAAAGCCAAAGAGAGAAAGAGGCACGCCTTTGCCAAACCTGAAACCTTTCCTTGCCACGTGTGAAAAGAACCGCTGCCTCAATTGAAAGCCCGAGCTTGACACAAACA
>NZ_JBQHQF010000070.1:0-568 GCF_052067635.1 Collinsella sp. HCP3S3_E5
ACCCACCTGTGTCGGTTTGCGGTACGGGCGCGCACGCGCCTGCCTAGGGGTTTTTCTAGGGACCTCGGGCTCACTCGCTTCGCTTAAGTGCTTCGTCCGGAGCCTCGCCCTGTGCGCGGACCGGATTTCCCTGGTCCGCGGGCCGCGCTCCATCACGGGGACGTCCAGAACCCCGCCGAGCCACCCCCATCCGTCGCCCCGTCGGTCGTAGCGCCGCGTGCGCGGTGCAGGAATGTCTGCCTGCTGCGCGTCGGCTACGCCTCCCGGCCTCGCCTTAGCCCCCGACTGACCCTGGGAGGATTAGCCTTGCCCAGGAAACCTCGGGTTCACGGCGGACGAGTTACTCTCTCGTCTCTCGCTACTCATGCCAGCATTCTCACTCCCATGCGCTCCACCGTCGGTCGCCCTCCGGCTTCTCCGCCCATGGGAAGCTCCCCTACCGATTCTAATGAATTAAAATCCCGCCGCTTCGGTGTCCAGCTTAGCCCCGTGTATTGTCGGCGCATGTCCACTCGACCAGTGAGCTGTTACGCACTCTTTGAATGCATGGCTGCTTCTAAGCCAACAT
>NZ_JBQHQF010000071.1:0-550 GCF_052067635.1 Collinsella sp. HCP3S3_E5
GCGGGCAACGCGCTCGTGAGGAAGCTGGCCGTTGAGGGCTCATGGTGCTACGCCGCGGCACGGCACCAGCCGAAGCTCATGCCGAGGGACACGGGCGTGCCCCTCGAGATAAGGATGCACGGGAGGAAGGGGTCCGAGCGGCTCCTGCGGCGGCGCGAGGAGATGCTCGCCCGCGGCATGCCCGCGGCGAAGGCCAACGCGGCCACCGCGGCCGAGCTCGTGAGGTGGCTTTGGGCCCTCGGCATGATGTGCCGGGAGGGCGCGGAATAGACATAGCCCCCGTCCCGGCGAGCCGGGCGGCCTTCGGGGATACCCCCTATTTCGCTGTGCGCGCGGAGCCCTCCGCATGCGCCTCGACAGACTTGGGGAACCCCGCCGAAGGAATGGAGTGCGGGCCGACAGAACGGTATCCGCGGATATGAGACTGAGCCGAAGGCGTCGATGACATGCCGGGGGCGGACCGGGACGGGTTAACGGCAGGCCCCGCCGACCGATTGCAAGCGGTCGGCGGGGCCATTGTGGCTCTTGACAGCGGATTGGGTCATATGAG
>NZ_JBQHQF010000072.1:0-499 GCF_052067635.1 Collinsella sp. HCP3S3_E5
GGCGCACATGTAGACCGGGGTGAACTCGGAGATGGCGCGGGCGATGGCGGCATACTGCTTCTGGGCGGGCTTGGCGCCGTGGGCCCAGGTGTCGGTGCGGTGGGGCCAGCCTATCCACACGCGGTCCTGGGGGGCGAACTCGGCGGGCATGAAGAAGCCGTCGGCCCTCGGGGTGGACTCGGACTCGGTGATCGTACGCATAAGATTTCCTCCAAACCGAACGATCGTCTGCCGCGGGCGGGCTGCCCGCGGCCTAGGACCAAGAGATGGCGGGCGCCCGTCCCCCGGCAGAGGTCGGGGCGCCCGGCGCCGATTTTCACGGGGTCGCACCGGCGGGCGACGACGTAGCCAGGTGCGCGGAGACAGGGCGCACGAGGGATACGGGAGAGGTGTTTAGGGCAATCTGATTGTTGCTAGTGCGGCACCCATTCTTTTCATCTACGGAAACGAAAAATTTCAGAAAAGGCAAAGGCATGCCGACCAGCTAGGCCTACCGTTG
>NZ_JBQHQF010000073.1:0-458 GCF_052067635.1 Collinsella sp. HCP3S3_E5
TTCGAGAGCCTGGAGACGCCCATCTTCTCGGCCACCCTCTGCACCTTGCGGGTGCTCGTGCCCGTGGCGTACATCTCGGCGACGGCGGCAACGAGGGCGCGGTCGACGCGCTGGTAGCGCTCGAGCACGTCCTCCGGGAAGAAGCTGCCGGAGCGCAGCTTGGGGATGCGCAGCGTCAGCGTGCCGACGCAGGTGGCGAGCGACCTCTCGCGGTAGCCGTTACGGCTGTTCGCCCCGCCACCGCAGAGCTGGTCGGCCTCGGCGTCCATCACGGCGTTCACGACCTGCTCGGCGAGTCTGCGAAGCAGCTCCTGCATATCGATGGCGCCGTCGTCGAAACGGGGCACAGCGAGCATGTCCGGCGTCGGGTCTGATAAGATTTCCATAGCGGTCTTCGTCCTTTCCTAGAACCTGTTGTTGTGGTGATTTCAGATTCTAGGACGAAGGCCGTTCTTCGT
>NZ_JBQHQF010000074.1:0-418 GCF_052067635.1 Collinsella sp. HCP3S3_E5
CGATATCATGAATAGCGCTCTCATGTCGCAATTCGGGTATCTCATACCGCGGCACAGCGTGTTCCACTGTGCTCGCGATCAGATGCTCCTCACTCATCAATGAGTGAATTCTCTTGTTTGGATCGGATGAATGATTGCTATCATTCTCTGTTTAGATCGCAGAAAAGAATCGAGTCTGGAAGAGGATACTCTTCCATCTCTCTCCTATCGCTATGCGGCTCTCAAGGTACGCGGGTGCGACCCCGGGGACCGGGTGCTGCGGGGACGTATCCTGGCCAGACATCCACCGGACGGGCTCCTGCCCTCCATTCGAGTTAAGTTGATCTCTCTAAGAATGTATCTCCCTAGAAAGGAGGTGATCCAGCCGCACCTTCCGGTACGGCTACCTTGTTACGACTTCACCCCCCTCACCCTCCAC
>NZ_JBQHQF010000075.1:0-345 GCF_052067635.1 Collinsella sp. HCP3S3_E5
GTGGAGGGTGAGGGGGGTGAAGTCGTAACAAGGTAGCCGTACCGGAAGGTGCGGCTGGATCACCTCCTTTCTAGGGAGATACATTCTTAGAGAGATCAACTTAACTCGAATAGGGGCAGGAGCCCGTCCGGTAGATGTCTGGCCCGGATACGTCCCCGCAGCACCCGGTCCCCGGGGTCGCACCCGCGTACCTTGAGAGCCGCATAGCGATAGGAGAGAGATGGAAGAGATTCATCTTCCAGACTCGATTCTTTTCTGCGATCTAAACAGAGAATGATAGCAATCATTCATCCGATCCAAACAAGAGAATTCACTCATTGATGAGTGAGGAGCATCTGATCGCGA
>NZ_JBQHQF010000076.1:0-345 GCF_052067635.1 Collinsella sp. HCP3S3_E5
GACGGCGCCGAAGGCCAGGCGCGGCGAGCGCGTGGACGCCTCCGCCGACCTGTCGGCGGCCTGCCCGCGCCTGGCGGCGTGGCCGCGATGCTGCAACGGCTGCGGCCGGTACCGCGCAATCGGCTGCAAGCGCCGCCCCCACGTCTTCTACGAGGCCCGGGCCGCGCAGCTGTGCGCCGACTCGGTCCTCGTCTCGTCCAGGCGCGGGATAGACGCCGACGAGCCCGCCGCGGCGGCCAGGCTGGAGGCGATAAGGGACTGCCTGCGCCGGGGGCTGTCGCCCGAGCAGATGGCGGCGCGCAACGGCGGCCCGGTGGACCTGTCGCCGTCGACCATCTACCGCTG
>NZ_JBQHQF010000077.1:0-314 GCF_052067635.1 Collinsella sp. HCP3S3_E5
TTGGGCAGCAGCTTCCTGATCTCGACGTGGTTGCGCTCGCAGGCGCCCTTCTGGTCGCTGCGCCTGGGGTCGCAGTAGAACAGCCTCGTCTCGCCCGGCCCCTCGCCGAGCAGCGCCGCGATCGCCGCCTCGTCGGAGAACTCGGCGCCGTTGTCGGTGAGGACGGCGCGGAACACGCGGCGCGTCCCGTCGGCGCCGAGGATGGCCTGTTTAGGGCAATCTGATTGTTGCTAGTGCGGCACCCATTCTTTTCATCTACGGAAACGAAAAATTTCAGAAAAGGCAAAGGCATGCCGACCAGCTAGGCCTACCGT